>DASYBA010000624.1:0-11689 GCA_036501005.1 Candidatus Xenobia bacterium
CGGGATCATGTCGCACATATAGAAGTAGTACGGCATGATCTTGACGTGATCCAGCAAGGTGAAACAGAGGTCCAACAGTTCCCGCGTGGTGCCGTTCACCCCTCGCAGCAGCACCCCCTGGTTTCGAATGTGACGGAAGCCCATGTCCAGCAGGCCTCGCACCGCCTCGGCGACCAGGGGCGTGCAGGAGTTGGCATGATTGACGTGGGTGTGGATGGCGACGTCGACCCCTCGCTGATTGGCGGTGCGTGCGATCTTCTCCATGCTGCGCTTCATGTCGTCTTGCAGGAAGTGCTGGGGCAGCGCCATGAGCCCCTTGGTGGCCAGGCGAATGTCGCGGATGTGTTCGATACCCAGCAGCCCCATGACGAAGTTCTCCAGCACCGGCGGGGGCAGGTTGGCGATGTCGCCGCCGCTGACCACGACGTCGCGCACCCCGGGGGCGCTCTTCAGATAGTCGAGGATCTGTTGGTGCCGCTCCTTCTGGGGGCTGCTGAAGCGGGCTTTCTCGATCTGCGGAACGTCGTTGCCGACGATGTCCATGCGGGTGCAGTGCCCGCAATACTGGGGGCACGTCGTGAGCAACTCGGCCAGGACCTTGGTGGGGTAGCGGTGGGTGAGCCCCTCCACCACCCACATATCGGTCTCGTGCAGGCTGTCCCGCGTCGCCATGGGGTGGTTGGGCCAGACCGGATGGCGATCGTCGAGAGCCGGGATCATGTAGCGGCGGATGGGATCATGCCACAGATCCTTGTCGTCCATGGTGTTCAGCATCTGAGGCGGCACTAGCATGGACATGGTCGCCCGTTCCCGCATATCGGCTTCAATGCTCCGCATGAGGTCTTCGGGCATGAGCGCGCCGAACACGGCCGCCAATTGGGCCAGGTTCTTGACACAATGCTTGCGCTGCCACACCGCGTCACGCCACTCTGCGGCCGTCACCTCGGCGAAACCGGGCAGCCGACGCCAGTCAGGCTCGACGAACGGGCGCTCCGGTGGGTAGTGGTAAGGCTGCGGGGCTGGATGGGCCAGCCGGACCATGACGGGAGAATGCGGGCTATGGGGCATGTCTAAGTACCTCCGAACAACGCCTACAGTCTAGGGGCTCGGAGGGACGGCGTCAACCCGCGACGGCGGTGGCCTCCGGTTTGCCTCCTGACGGCTCCTCCCAGGCGTCGACGGCCTCGGCCAGTTGCTGCAGGTGCTGGATGTCTTCGAAGATGGCTTCCGCGGTGATGTCGCCTTCCTTCTCGAAGTAGCGGCACAACTTGAAAAACCGGGGATGCAAGGTGAGGCGCTCGAACTCGCCCAGGCCAGTGATGAGCTCTTCGATGTCGGGGTCGGACAGCAACTGCGAGGCGCGGCCCTCTTCGAAGGACTCTACCAGGAACATCTCTTCCAGGCCCGCGTGCACCTCGCCCTTCTCGGTGGTGGAGACCTGGCTGCGGCTGAAGCCGTGGGTGCGGCCTTCCTGCAGCACCAGAGACATCTTGACGGGGCTGGCGGCGCCCATGTGGATGGCCAGCATGCACGCCGACCCGGCCCAGGCCGAAAAGTCCAGATTGACGCTCCGTCCGAAGTAGCGGGCTGTCAGGCCCGGAAGACGAAGCGGCTCCGGAGGTTTCTCTTCCGGGCGAGGGTGGACGAAGCGGGGCGGGGGGGCGGGTGCGGCCGTGATCTTCTGCACCTGGGCCTGGCCCAGGCGCGGGCAGAGTTTGGTCAGCTCTGCTTCGATCTGTTCAATGAGTGCGGCCACCCTGAGCCCCTTTCCGTGAGATGGGGCATGGTGTTCTGCGTCACCGGGGCATGCCCCTGGCGCCCATCTCCGACCCCTAAGCCTTGGCGGTCAGGAAGCGCCGCGCCACCGGTTGTTCGATGGCGTGATAGGAGACCATCGCACACAGCACCGTCAGCACGAACGAGGCCAGGCCGGAGGGAATCGGCAGGGCTCGCCGTTCCAGCAGCAAGGCGATGGGCCAGTTCCACAGGTAGAGCGAGTACGACAGTCGGCCCACGTAGATCAGCCAGGGTCGGCTGAGCAGACCGGACAGCCGGCGGTTGGCGCCGTAAGCCAGGCTGAGCAGCACCACACTGGTGCCCACGCTCATGATGACCATGTGTCCGAACAGGACCAGGCGCCACGGAATGGTCGGGAGGAAGCTGTACCCCACCAGGGCGAGCAGCACCAGGCCGGCGCGACGGTCTGCCCAGGCCAGCACTCGCCCCAGGCTGGCCGGGTTCAAGCCGAGGGGGAGCAGGGCGCAGACCGACCCCGCCAACAACTCCATGGCTCGGGCGTCGGTGGCATAGTAAATGCGGTGGGCATTATTCGATACATGCAAGAGCAAAGACAGGAGCCAGAGGGTGGACAGCACGAGCAGACCCGTCCCCCATGCCAATGGACGGCGCCGTCTCGAGATCCACCAGAGCGTGGCGGGCCAGAGGAGGTAGTACTGCTCCTCGATACAGAGGCTCCATAGATGTCCCCAGCCCGAGTATGTCGATTTGTCGACCGCGACGAACAGGTTCAGGACGTAGAAGATGGCCGCCGTGGTGCTGCGCTGAAAGACGTCGGGGTCGCAGGGGAGCCAGTCCATGAACCAGGCGAAGGTGCCGACGACCAGCAGGACGGCCAGGGCCGGATACAAGCGCAGGACCCGGCGAACGTAGAAGCGCGGCAGATTCAGGCCGCCGCGCCGACGGATCTCCTTGAGGAGGACTGTCGTGATGAGGAAGCCAGACAGGACAAAGAAAAGGTCGACGCCCCAGAAGCCGATCCACCCCTCGCCGCCGGCGTGATATAGCATGACGTGCAGCACCGCCAGGGCACGCAACACGTCGAGCCCAGGCTCCCACTTGAAGCGGTCGATGAGCTCGGGACCGACGTCTCGAGAGTCCGAAGGGGCCATCAGGGCCCGCTGTTTTCGACCGGTGGTGCTAGCGTCCCTGGCCACTCCGACGGCGGCGATCGGCCACGATGACCAAGAGCCCCAGGACAGCCAGGGTGGGGACGACCGCGGCGGCTCCCTGAATCTCCGGAGCGCCTACGGCGGGTCCGAAGACGAAGATCGTCGGATCGATGCGGGCGAACGCGAAACCGTTGGCTAATGAGCCTCCTGCCTGGGCAGATTCATTGACCATCACCAACGTCGCCAGGTGGTGCGTGCTGGGGCAGCAGAAAAAAACATGGTCAGAACATGGACCGCACGGGGCGGTCACGCAAAAGCAGAAAGGGTCGGTTCCACAGACCAAGATGGCGCCATGGGGGTGGCAGTTACAGGCGCAGTCTAGCACCGTAAAGCACTGGGCGATCCCTCCGAAAGTGACTCGCAGGGAAGCCTCGGCACCCATGCAAAAGCAACCACTTTGCCAACAGGCGCTGATGCACGGACATGCGCACGGGGGTGTGACAAGAGGCGCACAAGTCTTGGCGACCACGTGGTAGGTGACGCAGGGGCACACTTGAATCGTCTGCTGCACGCACAGGGTGGCGGACACTCCACCAGTAGCGCCGTTGACCTTGGCACACACGCAAGCGCTCAGTTTGAGGCCGCCGGCACCATCCGTGGCGGTGGCGCTGGAACTGCACCCGATCGGGCCGCTACAAAGGCAGATGGGCGCGCCGCATCCGCATCGGCCTTGCCAGCCCGTAAAGCAGAGCGTGGCTCCACTCCCCGTGTGGCAGATGAATTGCGGGTTGACCACCAATTGGCAGCCCACCGACGCCGGCCGGAACGACAATGTCGGCGCCGCATCGGCGGGCCCCGACAGCCCTGCCACGACGATGGCCACCAGTAACAGCAGTCTTCTCATCCAGCCCCCTTTATGACATCTTTTCAACTCAGAGTACCAGACGATCTGGGCCCTGTCAAGGAGCGAAGAACGAATGTCCCGGGCCGCTCCGGCGTCGACGATCCGCCACGATGGCCAGGAGGCCCAGGACGGCCAGGGCGGGGACGAGGGCGGAGGATCCCTGAATCTCCGGCGCCGTCGAAACGATGGAGATGGTCGGGTCCAGGGAGGCAAATGCGAACGTGCCGGCAGAAATGGTTGAGAAACCACTCGCCGCCGCGCTGCCATTGACCGACACGAACGTCGCCAGATGGCTGCTGCAGGTGGGGCAGAGCAACCAGGCGCCCCCCGGGCTCCCGGGCGCGGTCACGCCAAAGCAGAAACTGGGCGACCCGCACGACGAGCATCGCTTCACGCCACAACAACAGCAGCTACATTGATTGTAGGAATCGCACTGACCACCGAAGCCGACCGACAGACAGGCCTCCCCGGTGGAAGCGGCGGCGCTGAAACCACAGATAGAGGCACAAGTGTGCGCGCACGTCGTAACGTGCACGCGGTACGTTCCGCCGGGACAAAGTCCGCCGATGAGTTGCTTTACCCCCAGGCAGACCCTGCCGCTGCCCGCGGCGCCTCCGCCGCCGCATACGCACGCTTGGAGGACGTGGCATGTGGACGAGGACGCGTGCCCTACGCCGGTGGTGGAGATCGTGATTGATTTGCCGCCGCACAAAGTGCCTTGCCAGCAGCAGAAACACAGCGACGTGCCAGAGCCACTGTGACAGGCGAAGCTCGGATTCTGCACCAGGTTCAAGGTCGGCGTGGCGACCGCCGCCTGGGCAAGCCCTGCCAGCAGGAACACGGACAAGACGAGATAGCGCATGAGAGCGACGTGCCGCAAGGTGGTCTCCCTTGATAAACCTTCGATAAAGTCTACCAGCCAGCTATGCTACTGTCAAGGACGTGCGGGCGTCCGGGGCCGCTCCGCGGCCCGTGATCCATCGAGTCGGGCAGCGTACAGAAATGGCAACAATTCAACGCCCCGGAACCCTTTACAAGCCAGGAAAAATCCTCTACAATCCTCTGCGTTGCCTTTTGGTCCTGGGGGGCTAAACCCGCTCCAGGACTAGAAAAGGACGACGGGCCCGAATAAGGGGAGGTGGGATCTCCGGCAAAATAACCGATGAAAGGGGTGGTTACCATGAAAGCCCTAGGTCGCCACATTGTGGCTGAACTCTCATTCTGCAACGAGCAGATTCTGGGAGATCTCGACACAGTGAAGGACATCATGGTCACTGCTGCCCTGGCAGCAAAGGCAGAAATCAAGGAAGTGGCGTTTCACAAGTTCAGTCCGCAAGGGGTGAGCGGCGTCGTCGTTCTCGGCGAGTCGCACGTTGCCATTCACACCTGGCCGGAAATTGGCTACGCCGCCATCGACATCTACACGTGTGGAGACAAGGCCGATCCGTATGCGGCCTGCAACTATCTGGCCGATCACTTCCAGGCCGGGAGCGTCTCCAAAACCGTCATGGACCGAGGTATTCCAACCCCGTTTGGATACTACAGTCACGTGATATCCTCGTCCTACCGCGACAGCGGAGCCCGCAAGGTCGCCCAGCCCGCCTGAGAAAACCGGCAATTTCAGCCGTCGTCGCAGCGGGGCCGGGCCGGCAAGGCCCTGGGTTCAGGAACTGGATGGCTGGAGTTGCCCGGGATTTCAGCAGGAATGCTGTGGCCTCACCGAATCTGAGAGGGCGCTTCCTCGCGCCTCTCAACCAGGGTATATTCGAGCGGCATGGACCTTCATTACTGGCAGAGCTACCTTCAGGTCTCCTTGCGCGACGTCATCGACGTCCTCTTGACGTGGGTCCTGCTGTATTACTTCTTCCTCCTCATCCGAGGCACCCGGGCGGTCCAGATCCTGCAGGGCGTCGGCGTGCTCCTGGTCATCAGCCTGGGGGCCTGGTACTTTCGCCTGGGCACCATCTACTGGATCTTGCGGGCCGTGCTCATCTCCATTGCGGTGGCCCTCCCCATCGTGTTCCATCCGGAGCTGAGGCGGGCCTTGTTCACGCTGGGCCGGGGGGGCGTCAAAGTATCGTCCATGCATCGAGTGGGGCGCGAGGAGCTGGCCCATGCCGTCGACGAAATCACCTGGGCCGCCTCGGTGCTTTCCCAGATGAGCACGGGGGCCCTGGTCGTGCTGGAACGAGAAACCGGGCTGGAGGAGTACATCGAGACCGGCATTCTCGTCAACGGAGAAGTATCGTCCAAGCTGCTGCTGTCCATCTTCATTCCCCGCAGCCCGCTGCACGACGGCGCCGTCATCGTGCACGGCGACAAGGTGGTGGCAGCCTCTTGCTACCTGCCCAATTCCGATAACATACCGACCGGCGAGAAGCTCGGCACGCGCCATCGGGCCGCTCTGGGCCTGAGCGAGCAGACCGATGCGGTCATCGTCGTCATCTCGGAGGAGACCGGGAGCATTTCACTGGCCATCGACGGCAAGCTCTCCAAGGGCTACAACGAGGAGACCCTGAAACGGGCCCTGATGAACGCCATTTTGCCGCCACTCCAGCCCCTCACGGGCGCCGGCAGCCTGCTCAAGCTGCCCCTGTGGCGATGAGGCAGGCGGCACAGGAGAACCTCAGTCTCAAGATCTTCTCGCTGCTGCTGGCCATCTTTCTGTGGGCCTACGTGCGGTACAGCCAGACGTCTCCCACAGCCGAGGTGCAGTCGATGTCAGAGGTCTACGTGACCGCCGACCTCAAACTCCAGAACGTGGGGTCGGACCTGGTGGTCGTCACGGCGCCCAAGAACGTTCTCATCACCGTCCGAGGGCCGACAGACTTCATCAAGGGCATGGGGTCCGGGGCCGTGTACGCGACGGTGGATCTGCGAGACAAGCCGGCCGGCGTCTACAACTTGGCGGTTACGCCCCAGTATCCTCGCGAATTGACGCTGGTCCAGACCGATCCCGAGCGGGTCAACATCGAACTGGACGTGACGGCGCAACGGCAGGTGGGCGTCGACCTCCAGCAGGTGGGTCACCCGGCCTCCGGCTTCACGGTCGGGCTGCCCTCCATCCAGCCGGCGGCCGTGACGGTGGACGGGCCTCGCACCCGAGTGCGGGAAGTGGCCAAGGTCGTCGCCCTCATGGACGTGAACGGGCTGGAGACCGACGTGGTACAGCGGACGGGCGTGGAAGCGCTGGACAATGCCGGCAACCTGCTGCCCGACGTCACCGTAGAACCCAAGAACGTCGTCGTGTCCATCCCGGTGCGGGCCGACGTCACGGCGCGCACCGTGGCCGTCGTCCCCACGCTGCAGGGCGAGCTGCCGGCTGGATTCGAAGTGGATGCGGCCCAGGTCGATCCCCCCCTGGTGACCTTCATGGTGCCGCGAGGCACGCCCCATCCTCCCCTCTTCATGCGCACCGAGCCCATCTTTCTCAAGGGGATCAAGCATACGGTGACCGTGACGAGTGCTCTGGAAGTGCCGGCCGACGTCAGCGTGTTGCGGGACAAGGTGGTCAGGGTCACCCTGCGGGTGCGAAAGAGGAAACCGTGAAGAAGCTTTTTGGAACAGACGGCATTCGAGGCGTGGCCAATCGGGAGTTGACGCCGGAGCTCGCCCTGGCCGTGGGGCAGGCGCACGGACAGCGGTTGCGTCGGGCCCACCCTCGGCCTCGGGTCGTCCTGGGGCACGACACTCGGCGGTCCGCCGCCATGCTGGTGGGAGCGTATCGGGCCGGGCTCTGCTCGGCCGGAGCCGACGTGCTGGAAGTGGGCGTGCTGCCGACGCCGGCCATCGCGTGGCTGGTCAAGGATCTTTCGGCCGACGGGGGGGTGATGGTCTCCGCCTCCCACAATCCCATTGCCGACAACGGCCTGAAGCTGTTTTCCGGTCCGGGCAACAAGCTGGCAGACGAAGACGAGGCGGCCATTGAAGCCGCTCTGGGGGGCCGGGACACGATCGTCCGCCCCATCGCGGGCGAGGTGGGCGACGTCTTCGTCATCGCGGACGCGGCCGATCGATATGTCGCCCATCTCAAGCGGTGTCTGGGGGGGGGCTTCCAGGGCCAGCGGGTCGCCCTGGACTGTGCCCATGGTGCGGCTTCGGTGGTGGGCCCACGCCTGTTTCGCGAGCTGGGGGCCCAGGTGGAAGTGCTCCACGCGGCGCCGGACGGCACCAACATCAACGTCGCCTGTGGCGCCACCCACCTGGCCGTCGTGCGCGAGCACGTCGCATCGTCTCCGGGGACGGTCGCCGGTTTCGCCTTCGACGGTGACGCGGACCGTTGTCTGGCGGTCGACGAGGGGGGGCGATCCATCGACGGCGACCAGATCATGCTGGCCCTGGCCGGAGACTTGAAGAGCCGCGGACTGCTCGCCAACGACGTGGTGGTCGCCACCGTGATGAGCAACCTGGGGTTCGAGAAGGCGCTCGATCGTCTGGGCGTGCGCCTGATCCGGGCGGCGGTCGGCGATCGGTATGTGTTTGAGGCCATGGTCGTGCACGATGCGGCCCTCGGGGGCGAGCAGAGCGGGCATATCATCCAGCGGCAGTTGGGCGACATGGGCGACGGCATCCTGACGGCGGCCCGCCTGCTGCAGGTCATGCAGAGCAGTGGCCAGCCCCTCAGCGCCCTGGCCGGCCGCATGGAACACTTTCCGCAGCTTTTGGTGAACGTCAAGGCCCGCAACAAGGCCGCTCTCGCTCACGACGCCACCATCGCCCAGGCCATCGCCGACATCGAGGCCCGCCTGCAAAACCGGGGCCGCCTCCTCGTCCGGCCCTCGGGCACGGAACCCTTGGTCCGCGTCATGGCCGAGGGGCCTGACCAGGACGAACTGGACGAGGTGGTGCACCACCTCGCCCGCGTCATCGAAGACCGCTTAGGCTAGAGGGCTCCGCCCCCCAGACGCTTCGCTGGGGGCCCCCCCGGCTCGTGCTTTGGGAAGCTGGGCGGCATCGGGCTTCGCCCACTACTAGCTGGCGCCCACCTCCACGCTTTGCGCTGGGGGCGAGCCCGAGCTAGGAGGGGTTGGGGGGGAGAGGTTGAAGTAGGCGGCGCTCCAGGGCATCGGATTAGAGATGGTGCCCGGCCTGGGCAAAAGCTGCTGCCGACGGGAGATCCCCCCGGCAGGTTTCCCACCAGCTTCTGTGAATGCGGCATCAAGTTTCTTTGGGGCCCAGGCCCCCGGCCTATGGCTGGGCTAGACGGGGCGGACCCATTGATGCTTCGCGGTTCGATACAGGAGGTATGGGATGATTTCGGCGCAAGCCCTGACCAAGAATTTTGAGGGCATCAGAGCGCTCAACGGCGTGTCATTCGAGATCGAGAAAGGCGAGATTCTCGGCTTTCTCGGACCGAATGGGGCCGGCAAGACGACCACCATGCGCATTCTGACCTGCTACTTTCCGCCCACGTCGGGCACGGCCAAGGTCGCCGGCTTCGACGTCATGCAGCAGTCGCTCGAGGTGCGGCGGCGGGTCGGGTACCTGCCAGAGAACTTTCCGGTGTATCCGGAAATGCCGGTCAACGTCTACCTCGACTTCGTGGCCGCCATCAAGGGCTTGAGCGGGTTGGAGCGGACCAGCCGCATCAAGGCGGTGCTCACCGACTGCGGCCTGGAACAGGTGCAAGAGCGGGCCCTGGGCAAGCTGTCGAAGGGGTATCGCCAGCGGGTCGGCCTCGCCCAGGCCATCATCAGCCAGCCACCGGTCCTCATTCTGGACGAACCCACCGTGGGGCTGGACCCCATCCAGATCGTCGAAATCCGCAACGTCATCAAGCGGCAGGCCGAGCGGTCGACGGTGATTCTCAGCACCCACATCTTGCAGGAGGTCAACGCCCTCTGCAACCGGGTCATCATCATCAACAAGGGCTCCATCGTGGCGGTCGATACGCCTGACAACCTCCGCATGAAGCTGGACACCGTGAATCGGGTGCATATCGAGGTCGACGGGCCGGCGGACAGAGTGAGCGAGGTATTGACTCGCATAGCGGGTGTCGAGAAAGTCGAACAAGTCGGTACGACTGCGACCGGCTCGATTGAATATTCGGTCTACGTCCATAAGGCACGGGACGTCCGTCGAGACATCTCGCAAGCCGTGGTGGGTGCAGAGATGGGACTCCTCTCCCTGCATCCGATGGACATGACGTTGGAAGAAGTCTACATCCAGATGGTCAAGGACGCCGCCAGCTCCACGCCCGCCGCTGTGGAACCCGCCGCGACGCCGATAGGAGGATAACAGTTCGTGGGCGCTCTGATCAAAAAAGAAATTAGGGCCTATTTCATGTCGGCGATGGGCTACGCCCTGCCGACCGTGTTCCTGTTTCTGGCGGGCCTGGCCTTTACGTTCATGGTCTACCAGGCTACCCAGGAGTTCATGACGGGGCAGCAGTTCAACGCCTCAGACCAGATCATCCGGCCGTTGTACGGCAATTTCATGCGCTTCTTGTGCTTGATCTTCTTGCCCTTCATCACCATGGGCAAGTTTGCCGAGGAGAAGCGGACCGGGACGCTGGAGCTCTTGTTCACGTACCCGGTGACCGACTGGCAGCTCCTGTTTTCCAAGATGGTCGGCTGCTTCTGCCTGTTGTTCATGGTGCTGGTGCCGATGTTGCTCTACCCCATCCTGCTGCACACGATGGGAGGCATTCAGATCGAGTGGTCGGTGCTGGCCACCGGGTACCTGGGCACGTTCCTGCTCTGCCTGGCCTTTATCAGCATGGGGCTGTGGGCATCGTCGATTACCGACAATCAGGTGGTGGCGGTGGCCGTCACCATCGGCCTGGCCCTGGTCTTCTGGCTCATCGGCGTGGTGCAGAGCTTCACCACCAACTACGAGCTGGGCCAGGTTTTCACCAAGCTGTCGCTCCTGGAGCATTTCGACAGCTTCTACCGAGGCATTATCGATTCGACTGACGTCATCTATTACGTCACCTTCAGCGCCTTCTTCATCTTCCTCACGCTGAAGGCGCTCGAATCTCGCAAGTGGAGGGGCTAGAGCGTGGAAGTCGCCAGCAGCGCCAATCATACTGCCCAGTACATCAGTCTGGGCGTTCTCATCATCCTCATCACCCTGGTGGTCGTGCTCTTGCGCAGCAAGGCCAGCCGCATCATCAAATACGACGTCAGCACCCTGACCACGGTGTTCTTTCTTTTGGCCATCCTCTTCCTGATCAACGCCATCCCGGTCACCATGCACGAGCTGGCGCTGGGCAGCCTGAAGATCCCGCTCGAGGGGCGCAAGGACTTTACCCAGAACCAGCGCAACACGCTGACGGAGCAGACCATCGGCATCTTGAAGGACCTCAAACAGGACGTCACGGTGGTGGCCATGTACCAGCACGGCCGACCCGACGAGGCGGCCGCCCGCGACCTGTTCGACCAGTATCAATACTATTCGAAACACTTCCAGTACAAGTTCGTCGATCCGTACCAGGACCCGGTGGTGGCGCTCAAGTACAAGGACTACATCCGCCTGCTCGACCCCCAGCACCTGACCATCAATCCGGGCACCATCATCCTGGAGATGGAAGCCCCGGGGGCCAACCCGCCCGTGCTGCGCAAGTCGGCCCAGCTTCCGACCAACGGCAAGCCGGGCGAGGCTGAGATCAAGCTGTCGCAGGCCCTCTATCAACTGCTGCATCAACAGAAGCGCACGCTCTATTTCACCACCGGTCATGGCGAGAAATCGCCGGATGCCCAGCCCAACACCCCCGGCAGTCTGTCAGCCATGAAGCAGGGCCTGGAAAACTCGCAGTACGTGTGCAAGCCCTTGTCGCTCTACAAAGAGAACAAGGTCCCGGCCGACGCGGATGGCGTTTTGGTGGTGGGCCCACAGAAGGACTTCGAGAAGTCTGAAACCGACATCCTGGGGAAAT
>DASYBA010000625.1:0-5039 GCA_036501005.1 Candidatus Xenobia bacterium
ACCGATCCCCTCCATGAGCCCGCCCACGCCCAGCTTGTGCGGCTCTACCTGGCTCGCGGCGAGACCGCCGCCGCCCACCGCCAGTTGCAGGAGTGCCAACGGCTGCTGGCCTCGGAGCTGGGGGTCGAACTGTCGGCCGAGACGCTCGCGCTGCTCAGCGTGCGGGGCACGGACGAGCCTCCGCCGGCCCCGGACAACCCCAACGCCCCGGTGACCGTGGAAAGCATGCTGGAGACGTTCCGCCGCTCGCAGCAGGCGACGGTGGAGAGCCGCCAACGGCTGGATGCGGAGCTGGAAGACCTGCGCCGGAACGGCGAGAGCGAAGCTCGGCGAGAGCGCGTCGTCGGCCCCATGCCGACGGCCGTGGCCCAGCACTTCAAGAACCGCAAGGCCGAACTCGAGACGCTGGACGCCGCCCTGGCCAGACCCACCACCCGACTCATCGTCGTGTGCGGTCGCAACGGCCTGGGCAAGACCGCCCTGGTGACCCGCTGGCTGCACGATCTTTTGGCGGGCGAGACGGCCCCCGAGGCCGTGGTGTACGTGGCTTTTCGACAATCGGAATACGTTTCGCTAGGGCAGATCGTCGAACTCATCTGTCGGACCATCGAGCCCGCCGAGGCTGACGATCTGCGCCAGTACTGGGCCCGCACCCCCACTTTGCCGGAACGTCTCGAGTTTCTCTTCCACCGCATTCTAGGCACTCGCCAGACGCTCATGGTGTTCGACGCCATCGAGCTTATTCTCGACGAAGACAACCGTCTCAGCGAAGAGTACCACGAGTTGAGGGCGTTTATCGAAAACTGCGTGGAGTGGGATCACGGCGTGCGACTGGTGGCCACCAGCCGCCGCTCCGTCATTCTGTCGCCCGATCTGGAGGGTCGGGCTTTCGAACGGCGGGCCGAAATCGAGCTGGGCACGGGCCTGCCGGAGGAGGAGGCGATCGACCTGCTGCGCGAGCTGGACGGCGACGGCTCTCTCGGCATCCGGGACGCCGACGAAGCGCTCCTTCGCCAGGTGGTGCGGGCCTGCCACGGCGTGCCGCGGACCCTGGAGACGCTGGCTGGCACGCTGCGGCAGCGGCGCACCATGACGCTGCCGTCGCTGTTGGAAAACGACGAGGCATTTCATCGGCTGACCGACAACCCCGCCCGCGAGCTGTACGAGATTTTGTCGACCGAAGAGCGCCTGGTCATGCAGGGGCTGGCCATCCTGGGTCGACCGGTGACCGCCACCGCGGTGCGCTTTCTCCTGCCCGGCCTGGACGTCGACGAGGTGTTGGACGCGCTGGTGCGCAACTACGCTGCCAGCTTCGATGCGGGGCGGTTTTCGCTGCACCGCATGATGCAGGATTTCGTGTATCGGCAACTGCCGCACCGCGGCGACCCCTATAGCCGAACCTCGCTGCACGCTCGAGCGGCCGACTTCTATCGGGCGCTGCATAAGCCGCGTGCGGAGTGGAAGTCGATCGCCGACGTCGATACGGCCCTGCGGGAATTCCAACACCTGGTCAAGTCGGAACAGTACGACAAGGCCGGCACGCTGGTCAACCTGTTGGACGCCGACTACCTGTCGCTGTGGGGGTATCCCGCCTTGGTCATCGACATGCGCAACCAGCTTTCGGGCCGCCTCACCGAAGCGGAGCTCGCCTCGCAGAATTGGGGTCGGCTGGGGGTGGCCCTGCGCGACACCGGGGACGTATCGGAAAGCATCTCATACCTGCAGCAGGCTCTCGACCTGGCCCGCCAGCAGCGAGATGTCCAGGCGGTAGGCGTCTGGCTGACCAGCCTGGGGCTGGCGCATGGGCGGCTGGGCCACTGGCGGCAGGCGGTGGAGCACGCTCGCGAAGCCCTCGACATCGGGCGGGCCCGCCGCATTCGAAGCCTGGAGGCTCGAGCCCTGGGGCTGCTGGGCCACGGCTATCGACATCTGGGGCGGCTGGATGAGGCCTTGGACGTCTATCGACAGGCCGTTCGCATCACCCAGGAGCTTGGCGACCGGCGGCGGCAGGGGGTGTGGGAAAACGTTCTCAGCCACGTCTGGCTGGGGCTGGGCAAACCCGAAGCGGCCCTGGAGGCGTGTGAGCGGGCCTTGGTCCTGGCCACGGAAGTCGGCCATCGGCCCGGACAAGGCGCGGCGCTGGGCACCCGGGGCCGCATCCTGGTCTACCAGGGGAAGTTCCAGGAGGCGCTGGTCGCACTGCAGGAAGCCCTGGCCATCGCCCGGGAGGTGGGGCTGGCAGCCCCGTTGGCCGACACCCTCGAGACGCTCGGCTACGCCCACCACCAGTTGGGCGAGACGTCCCAGGCGCTGGCGTGCTATGACGAAGTCCTGGCGCAGGAGGGTCCGGTCAGCTATAGCGCCATGGTCCGGCGGGGTCTCGCGGACGTGGACGGGCGGGCGTGGCTGGACAAAGGCACGGCGCTGTGCCGTCAGCTCCTGCGCGAGACCCCCGATGCGTTCCGCCGCCTCTACACCCTGGCGCTGGGCGAGCTGGCATTAGGCGAGGCCCGCACCGCGCTGGCCACCTACCAGCAGGCGCTGGAAGTGTCGGCCGAGGCCGGCATCCGCCACGAAGCCTTGCAGAACCTCCTCCTGGTGGAACGGCGAGGCACCGACGTCGTGGCGGTTCGCACCCTTCTATCGAACGGTGCGAAAAAGAAGAAATAGATGCCGGAGCTGCCCGACGTCACACTTTATATCGAGTGCCTTCGGCCCCGCATCGTGGGCCATGCCCTGGTGGCCCTCCGGCTGCCCAACCCGTTCGTCCTGCGCTCGGTGAGCCCGACCGTCGCCCAGGTGACCGGACGCCAGGTGATCGGGGTCGAGCGGCTGGGAAAACGGATTGTCCTGGCCCTCGAGGGCCAGGATTTCGTCGTCATCCACCTCATGATCGCGGGGCGGCTGCGCTGGCGCACCCCCGGAAGCGGCCCCGGCGCCCCTGGGCGCTCCGCCGCTGGAGGGGACAGGGTAGGAGGAGCGAGAGGTCGCGGAGGAGCTCGCGACGTAGCGACTTCCGCCGGCAAGAAGATCGGCGGCAAGCTGGCGCTGGCGGAGTTCGAGTTTCCCACCGGGCACCTGTGGTTGACGGAAGCAGGCTCGAAGCGTCGGGCATCGCTGACCCTGGTGCACGGGGAGGACGCCCTGCTCGAACTGGATCGCGGCGGTATCGAAATCATGACGGCTAAGGCCGAGGATTTCGACGCCATGCTGCGGATTGAAAATCATACCCTCAAGCGAAGCCTGACCGATCCACGTCTGTTCTCCGGTATCGGCAACGCGTACTCCGACGAAATCCTGCACCGGGCGAAGCTCTCCCCGATCAAGCAGACTCGCACCCTGACTGCAGACGAAGTCACTCGCCTCTACCACGCCACCCGCACCGTCATGCAAGAATGGATCGAGCGCCTGCGACGCGAGACGGGTGAGGCCTTTCCCGAAGAGGTCACGGCCTTTCGTCCCGACATGGCCGTACACGGCAAGTACAACCAGCCGTGCCCGGCGTGCGACACGCCGGTGCAGCGCATCGTCTTTGCCGACAACGAGACGAACTACTGTCCTACTTGCCAGACCGGCGGGAAGCTACTGGCCGATCGCTCGCTCTCCCGACTGCTGGGTCAGGACTGGCCTCGCTCGTTGGAAGACCTCGAAGAGCAGAAGCGCCTCCGTCGAACCTAGTGGAAGGTCTTGAGATATCGGTTCAGGGTTTCGGCGACTTGCGGCTCCATGTGGCTGATGCGCATGCCGATGCGAAAATTGCGCTTGTCGAGCGGGACGGAATAGACCGGCGTGGCTTCAAGAGACAGGCGGAGCGGGGGGCGCCCCTCGATGTCAAACTCCATCTTCAGGTCCACCGGCTCGTCGGAGGGCAACGGAAAGGCCGCCTGGGTGCCCAGCCCATGCAGGCTGATGTCCCTGCCGAGGCCCCTCTGGCCCGTCGCGGGGATGAGGATTTTGAATAGCACCGGATGTCGCCAGGCCAGCCGCCGCTCGGTCTCCATGGAGGGGAGCGCCTGCCTCCAGTTGGGGGGCAGGTTGCCTTCCCACGTGGTGCCGTACCGCCAGCGTTCTCGCCCCACCAGGGCGCGCTGCACGACGACGGCGCGGAGGTCGATGGCCTGCGCACCTCCGGGAAAGGGCACCCGAACGGTCACGGGCATGCCGGACTTCGGCTCGAAGTTGCGAGCACATTCCACCGTGATGCCTTGGGGCGTAATCTCGTGCAGGCCGACCGGCTCCTCTCGGTCGTCGGTCAAGTAGGCGAGCACTCGGTCAGACTTCCGCGCGTGCGAGGCCACGGGTTTTGGCAAGCTAGGCATGCCCGACGATTCGCAGCCCTGCCCTGGGCCCCCTGCTGAGCGCTAGCGTTGGAACGGCATGCCGGGGATGGGTAGGCGCAACTGACCAGGCCGGCTGGTCTCAGCGACCTCGGCACCGACCTCGGCACCGACCTCGGCAGCAGGCGGCAGTGGCACGTTGACCCGCACCGACGGCATGGCCGGCAGCGCGGCCGGGAGGTTCGGCATCATTGCCCCCCCGGGCGGCAAGCCGGTCGGCATCGTTCCTGGCATGCCGACCGGCGTTCCCATGCCGCTCGACACGGCCGGCATCTGCACGGGGCCGAAGCTCGCCGTCCAACTGTCCCACCCGGTTTCACCGGTATGCATGGAGCCCGCCCGACGCTCGGCGATGCCCGCCACGTTCGAATAGTTCATCTGGGCCGCCGCCAAAGCGCCCCGCAACTGGTTCATCTGCGTTTGGGCCGCCATGAGCGCCTGGCCGTTCGCCATGCCGTAGTACATGGTGGAGGCGTTGTAGAGGTCCTGCAGGGTGCTGCGAACGTGCGCCATGGCGTCGAGCGACACATTGCGGCTGCGAGACGCCTCCTGTCCCATGCGCTCGATTTCCACCGCGGTGTTCTTCAAGGTGTCGAGGATGGCTGTCAGGTCGCCCTGCGTCAACTGGTGGCCCATGGACTGGATCTGGCCCAGCCTCTCGTGCGCCTGCGCCACGCTGACGTTCACCCGCCCGATCAACTG
>DASYBA010000626.1:0-5998 GCA_036501005.1 Candidatus Xenobia bacterium
CGAGCTGAGCTACGAGCAAGCATTGGCCCGCCTGGAACAGATCGTCTATCAGTTGGAGCACGGGGAAGGGACTTTGGATGATGCCTTGAATAAATTTAAAGAAGGCATGGCGCTCTCCCAACACTGCGCGACCCGGCTGGCCACTGCCGAGCAGGCCATCCAGAAAGTGGTGGAGACGGCCGGCCGCATCTCGCTGGAACCCTTCAAGACCAAGGAAGCATGACGTCCGTGACGCAGGATGAATTGAGCGCCTACATGGCTCGGCACACCGACGTGGTGGACGCCGCCCTGGAGGCTTTCTTCCCGCCGGATGCCGCCTACCTCGGCCGCCTGGGCGAGATGATGCGATACGCCCTCTTCCCGGGGGGCAAGCGCTTTCGGCCCATCCTGGTCATCGCGGCGGCCGAGGCGCTGGGCGTGCCCGCGGCGCGAGTGCTGCCCACCGCCTGCGCGGTCGAGGCCATCCACGGCTTCTCCCTGGTGCACGACGATCTGCCCAGCATGGACAATGACATGGTGCGGCGGGGCAAGCCGACGGTCCACGTCAAGTTTGGTGAGGCCGAGGCTTTGCTGGTGGGCGATGCCTTGTCCATCTACGCGTTCAAGATGGCCGCGGCCAACGGCCGACAGCCGGGGGTCGACCCGGCCGTCGTCTTGCAGGTCATCGAAGAACTGGCCGACGCCAGCGGCTATCCCGGCATGGTGGGCGGGCAGATAGTCGACATCCGCCTGATGAAGGAGAAGCAGGTCAGCGGCGAGGCCCTGCTCGAGGTGCATCGGCACAAGACCGGTGCGCTCATTCGGGGCTGCGTTCGAGCCGGGGCCATGCTGGCCGGGGCGACGCTCGATCAACTCCGGGCCCTGACCTGTTACGGTGAGAATATCGGACTGGTGTTCCAGATCATCGACGACGTGTTGGATGCCCAGGAAAAGGCCGAGTCGGTCAGCTTCCCGGCGGTTTTCGGCCTGGAACGGTCGCAGCGCATGGCGCAGGAAGCGACCATGGAGGCCGTCGCCGCGCTGGAGAGCTTCGACGAGAAGGCCGCGCCCCTCCGCAAGCTGGCCATGTATCTGCTGGAGCGCGATAAGTGACGCTGGGGGCTGCTCGCGACGTCAACTACCTGTCCGAAGCCGAGCTGCTGCAGCTTTGCACGACCATTCGACAGCGCGACGGGGGTCTGGGGGCCGGGGTAGCCGAGCTGGCCGTGGCCCTGCATCGAGTGTTCGATATTCCGCCCGATCGCCTCGCCATTGGCGACGCGTCCCTCTTGCGAGCTTGCACTCTGTTGAAAGCCGAGTACGAGCTGGACGCCGACCCCGTGGGCACCGCCGTAGGCTGGGCCTGGGCTCGAGACCTCAAGGGGCAATCGCACCGGGTAGTCGCCGTCGACTCCCACGCCATGGATCGCCGCCTGGGGGGACGTGCCGGTCACCCTTTCATCGTCATCCAGGTGCAGAGCCTTACGCCGCACCGACAGCCCAGCCGTCGTCAGAGGGCCGGCCAGCCGATCGACGGACGGGACCTGGCCGCCTTGGTCGACGTGTTGCAATCGGCCCGGGAAAAAGAGGCTTTCCAGGTGCTGGAAGTTCTGGTGGAACCCTCTCGACGCCGCCAGGATCCCGATCCGGTGGCCCTGTCGGGACCGATTCCGACCTTCAAGGAAGTGCTCGCCCAGCGGCTCTTCGAGCTGGCGCGCGGTGGGGCGAAGTTTGTCTGGATCGGGCCCCATCCCGGTCCCTTCGGTCGGGAGTATCCGGAACGCTATATCGAATGGGAGGGCATGGCGGAGCACACCGTCGCCGTCGCCGCCTCCCTGGCCGAGGACGGCATTCCAGTGGTGGCCGTCGTGCGGGCCAGCGATCTGCCCCGCTGCGGTCCGCTCCTGGCCCGGCGCATTGCGGAGCCCCGACTCCCCGTCACGCTGGTGGTCGACGAGGACGAAGCTGACCTGGAGATCGCCGCCCTGCTCATGCTGCCCGACCTGCCCATCATGGCGCCCGCCGACGAGAACGACCTGCGGGCCATGGTCGGATCGGCGCTGGCCGCACACAGCCCAGTGGCCCTGGCGTGCCCCCGCGGCCCGGGGGTCGGAGCCCCCCCCGCCCACGACATGCCGATCGGCACGGGCGCAGAGCGCCTGTCGAACGGCACCGATCTGGCCATCCTGGCCCTGGGACGAGCCGTCTATCCCGCCATTCTCGCCACCCGCAAGCTGCACGGCTATCGGTTGGAGGCTTCGGTCATCAACATGCGCTCAGTCCGGCCTCTGGATGAAGACCTGCTGATACGCCTCGTCGACGAGGGTATTCGACACTTTCTGACGGTCGAGGAGGGCACTCTGGTGGGCGGCCTGGGCCCGGCCGTGATGGACTTCTTGCATCGCCGGGGTTTATCGAGCCTGCAGGTCAGGTCTTTGGGCAGGGAGCCCCATCCGCTGGCCACCGGGCTCCTGGGCCCCCACGACGCCGACGCCATCGTGAAGGGCGTCCTCAGCTTCGTCTCGACGTCTCATTGAAGCGGCGGCTCGACGTTCGGGTGGCCGAGCTGGGCCACAGCCGAGAGCACGCCCAGCGCTTGATCATGGCCGGCCTGGTGCAGGTGGATGGGCGGCGCATGGACAAGCCGGGGACGACCATATCGGACGACGCTCGAGTGGAGGTCCTGCGGCCGTTGCATCCATATGTCGGGCGGGGTGGACTGAAGTTGGAGCGGGCACTGGACGAATGGCACATGGACGTATCGGACAAGGTCGCCCTGGACATGGGTGCGTCGACCGGAGGGTTCACCCACTGCATGCTGTTGCGGGGGGCTCGCAAGGTCTATGCGGTCGACGTGGGTTATGGGCAGTTGGACTATCGCTTGCGACAGGACACCCGGGTGGTTTCTATCGAACGGTTGAACGCCCGGGAGATGACCGCCGAGCACGTGCCTGAGCTGGTCGACATCGCGACGATTGACGTGTCGTTCATTTCCCTAAGATTGGTGCTTCCCCCCGTATTGGAACGGATTCGGCCGGGCGGCGACTGTGTCGCCCTGGTCAAGCCCCAGTTCGAGGCGGGCCGGGGGCAGGTGGGGCGGGGCGGCGTGGTGCGGGATCCAGCCGTCCATCGGGCGGTCTTGGAGCGCTTCGTGTCGGAATCGCCGTGGCCCGTCCACGGGCTCACCCGCTCTCCGATAGAGGGCGCCACCGGCAACGTGGAGTTTCTGGCGTGGCTGCGGCGCGAAGCGCCCGCAGGGGAGATGGCATTGGCCATCCCCGACCTGGTCAGGGGGCGCCAGGAAACCCTGGCGGAGGGAGGAGAATAACCCGAATATGGTCTTGCAGCGGCACGTGTCGTTCGATGAGTTCATGTCCTGGCCTGAGCAGAAGCCCTACCTGGAGTACTTCGAGGGCGAGGTGAAGCCCAAAGCGGTGCCCAACTCCGATCACAGTATCGTCCAGGCGGATCTCATGTTCCATCTGAAGTCGTGGGACCCGAAAGTGCCGGTGGTGGCAGAGCAACGCTGTCTGCTGAAAGGCGCGGGCTCGGCTGCCGTGCTACCGGATGTGGCCGTCTTTCCGCCCGGAGGGTTCACCGTAAACCCGAAGCGTCAAGCCGTCGTCCCTCCCCGTCTGGCGGTGGAGATTCTATCGCCCGACGACACGTATGCCGATGTACAGGCCAAAGTAAGCCTGTACCTGGAGGCGGGTGTGCCAGTCGTCTGGGTCATCGATCCGGCCGCCCGTAACGTGACCATCCATCGAGCTGGCGAACGTACCAAGGTAGTGTCAGAGGAGGGCAAGTTGGAGGAACCGCTGCTCCCAGGGTTTTCCCTGTCTCTTAAGACGCTGTTCCAGAACGTTGACACCATGATCAATCCCCAGCCCACCGAACAGCCCTGACCCGTCGGGAGGAAGCGGCCCCGCGCAGGGAAGCAACGTTGCATGCCAGACGATGATGAGTCCAAGGTCAGCCCGCTTGCCTTTCTCGGCATCCTCATGCTCATCTTGCTGGCCACCTTTGCGCTCTACGCGACGTACGGAAAGCGATAAAAGGTTACACGGCGGTCTCTTGTCTGGGACCGTCCGACCGTAGTAGGATCGCCCTCCGGAGGAACAGACGTGCTGCTGGAAATCCATATTCAACAGTTTGCGCTCATCGAGGAGGCCACGGTCGAGCTGACGGCCGGCTTGAACGTGCTGACCGGCGAGACTGGGGCCGGCAAGTCCATCGTCATCGATGCGGTCAACTTCCTGCTGGGGGGCCGGACCAGCAGTAGCCTGGTGCGCACCGGCGCGACCAAAGCCCGGGTAGAGGGCCGCTTCGACCTGGCCGGCGCCGATGACGCCAGAGCCTTGCTATCGGAATGGGAGTTGCAGGATGACGATCCCGATACGCTCGTGGTGGTCCGCGAGCTGACCAGCAGCGGCAAGAACGGGGTCCGCCTCAACGGCCGGCTGGGCACGCTGGCGCAATTGTCGCAACTGGGCGACGCCCTGGTCGACATCCACGGACAGCACGAGCACCAACTGTTGATGCGGACCGTCGAACACCTGCATCTCCTTGACCGCCTGCTGGGCGACGATGCGATACTGGCCGAGGTGCGGGGCGGTTGGGAGGAGCGGCGGCGCCTGCAGGCTGAACTGGACACCCTGCAGGGGTTGGAGCGGGAGCGGGCCCGCCAGGAAGACTGGCTCCGCCACGAGGTGGAGGAGATCGAGCGCGCCGGACTCCGTCCTGGTGAGCAGGCCGAACTCGAACAGGAGAAAGACCTGCTGGCCCACGCTGAAAAAATCCGTCTGCGGCTGGGCGAGGCCTGGGACGCCCTGGACGGCGAGGAACCCTCGGCGGCGGGGCTGGTCGGGCGTGCACTGAAGGCGATAGAAGGTCTGGCCGCGTACTCGGACCGATTCAACACGACCGCCGAGACCCTTCGCACGGTTTCCCTTGAACTGAGCGAGGCCACCCACGAGGTGCGAGACGCCTTGGAAGAGGTCAACCCCGACCCAGAGCGCCTGGACGAGGTACAGGCGCGGCTGGCGCTGATGGCCAGCCTGCAGCGCAAGTATGGGGATTCGATAGAAGCCGTCCTGGCCTATGCCGACACCAGTCGACAACGGTTGACCGAGTTGGAGGGCAATCAGGCTCGCATGGAGACGCTGACGTCTGAGCTGCAGCAGGCCGAAACCCGCTGGCGGGAGGCGGCCGGGCGGCTGTCCCAGGCCCGCCAGAAGCTGGCCCGCACCCTGGAACAGTCGATAGGGTCCGAACTGGCGGCTTTGAGCATGGAGCGGACCCGTTTCGTGGTCGACTTCCACGAATTCGCGGGCTCCGCGGACGGTCTGGACCGCGTGGAGTTCATGATCTCGCCCAATCCGGGTGAGCCCCTCCGCCCCCTCAGCAAGACTGCGTCAGGTGGAGAACTCTCCCGCCTGATGCTAGCGCTCAAAACGATATTTGCGTCGGTCGATCGCATCCCGACGGTCATCTTCGACGAAGTCGATACGGGGATCGGCGGTCAGGCGGCCGGTGCGGTGGCTGAGCGCCTGCGCAACATCGCCGGCAGCCGACAGGTGGTGTGCATCACCCACCTGCCGGTCATTGCGGCGGCGGCCCACACGCACTGGCACCTCAGCAAGGAAGTGGAAGAGGAGCGCACCCGCACCCTGGCGACCCACATCGAAGGCAAGGCCCGCCAGCGGGAAATTGCGCGCATGCTAAGCGGTCAGGCCGAAACAGCGGCCTCCCTCAAGCACGCCCAGGAGCTATTGCTGGCCAGGCGGTGACCTTCCGCCAGGCGGCGAGACCCAGGAGGGCGGGCAGCACCCACCGCGCGGAAGGTTCGGGGGCTGATGCCGAGGCCGCATTGATGCTGACGTTGTCCAGACCCAGGTAACTTGGATCGTCGCGACCTCGGAACGTGATGGTGTTCGATGCCTGCTCGGTAAAGCAGAGGTCGTGCTGAATCCAACCTGCGACGGGCCCCCCGGTGCATCCCAGGTTGGTCACCGCGCAC
>DASYBA010000627.1:0-1573 GCA_036501005.1 Candidatus Xenobia bacterium
CTCTGCTCAAGCTTGGCCGCAGAACTCCCCGACCTGAGGAAGCGGGCCAGATCGGCGGACTCAAAGTCATGCATGCAGGTCTGCTTTAGGCCAGATTGTCAAGCGCCCGTCGGGTGTGGCGGCCCAGCGGCATGGTGGTAAGCCGCCTCACGTCGGCGAAATCGTCGACATCGAAGGTTTGTTCCAGCACCTGCGTTCGATACGGGGTGCAGCGAGCCAGCGTGTCTGACAGCACGGCCGCGTGGCTCCAGCGCATGCCGGAGAAAATGTCCAAGGGGGCCTTCATGCCCACCAGATCGTAGCCCCCATCCTCCGTCGATCCCAGCACGACGTCATGGTCGTCGAGGGCCGCGAAGGCACTCCGCGGACGACTCAGGGGCATGTGGGGCAGGTCGCTCCCGATGAGCACGGCCTTCCCGGGCAACGCCTGCGACAGCGCGGCCGCCATCCGGCACCCCAGATCGCCGTCGGCCTGCGGCCAGGTCTCGACGCCGTACCAGGCCGAGAACCGGGGGACGGCGTCGGCGGGCGTCACGACCAGGACCAGCCGATGCGGGCCCGCCTGCATGGTCTCGACCAGGTCAGAGATGAAGGCTCCGTAAAGGCGCGCCGCCGGCTCGGCGCCCAGCCGGGCGGCCAGCCGGGTCTTCACCTGGCCCGGTATCGGCTCCCGGGCGAACATCAGCAGCGTTTCCATGGGCACAAAGTCGGGTCTCCATTCGGAATCCAGGCCGCCATGCCTACTGGCTCGCGGAGGGATGACGGGGTGGCATGGCAAATAGCCTCCGTTCACAAAAAGAGAGAAGATGCAGTGGAACGATCGGCACTGAGAAAGCTACTCCTGGCCGCAGGAGCGGGCGATCCCGCAAAGATCGAGGCCGTCTTGAGGGCGCCTATTTTGCGCGCGGTTTCTCCCGAGGAGGTGCTCATCAGTGAGGGCCTGGTGTCGGAGTGGCAGCTTTGTGAGCTGCAGGCGCAACACTACGGCCTGCCCGCCGTGCACCTGGAGCCTCCGTCCATGGATGGGGGCCTGGTGGGCCTCATCCACGTTGAAGTCGGCCGCATGTACTGCATGATCCCGTACCGCAAGGAAGGTCCCATGCTCTTGCTGGCCCTGGCCGATCCGCAGGACAAGGCCGCCGTCGCAGCCGCCGAATGGGCCACTCGCATGAAAGTCGCCCCGGTGCTGGCGACCCGCAGCGAGATCAAGAAAGCGCTGGACTTTTTCGCCAGTCAGGCCCCTCCGACCCAGATCGTGGAGCAGGAGCTGGACGTGCCATCGTTGGCCAGCGACGGGTGTGAAGGCTCGCTTACGCCGGGGGTCATTCTGCGGGGCCGGTACCGCATCGATCGGTTGCTCGGCAAAGGCGGCATGGGGGCCGTCTACCTGGCTCGCGAGGAGGTGCTGGTCGGCAAGAAGGTGGCGGTCAAGGAACTGGTGGTCAGTGCGGCCAGCAAGCCCGCCCGCTCCGCCATCGTCAAGCAGTTCCAGCAGGAAGCCCAGTTGCTGGCCCGCCTGGACCATCCCGGCCTGGTCGACGTGACCGACTACTTCGAATATCTTGGCAACCCG
>DASYBA010000628.1:0-14173 GCA_036501005.1 Candidatus Xenobia bacterium
TCTTCAAGGAAGATTCGGCCTGGTCTTCGTGCCTCCTGCTTTCTCGTCGGCTGCTTGACCGGGATTCTCCTGACGCGCTACAATGAGGAAAATTCTTCGGAGGTTGCATGAAATACTTGGCCCGCGTTCTACTCCTGACGCTGCTGGCGTGCATGACGTTTTCACTACGGGCCGCCGTGGCGGTCCCCGCTCTCGAGTCGTTGGACCTGACCATCAATCCCCACGATGCCAACTATGTGCTGTTTACGAGTAATTTTTTCGGTGGGGGCTGCCCTCTGGTGGCCGTCGGGGTCACCGTGGGGCCCAGTGGCATCGCCTGCACGGGTCCCTGCCGTCGTCTCAAGGCAATCTTTGGGTGCCTCCCGTTCCAGCCCGTCACACCTTGCCTGTCCGAGGTTAGCGAAGCGTCTGGCGGGGGCGTTTTCTGTGTTTGTCCGGTGAGCGCCTCGTCCTGCGTTGAACCTGTTGTGATCTCAGTTGCGAAGTTTTGCCCGAGTTGCCCCTGCAACCCGCTAACGCCGGTCTGCGTGACGCCGTGCCCATCCCACAAGGGATTCAATGCCCACATGATCCCCGTGAGCTATCAGCCGTCCTTGAGTTTTTGTAAGACCACGATTACGGACCAGTGCTCCTTCAGCGTGTGCGCGGTGCAGCTTTGCTTCCCCCTGATTTTTTGTCGCCGCGTGCCGGCCTTCGAAAGCGCCACCATCGACTTCTCGAATATCGATCCGGTACAGGGCAGTTTCTCTGTCGGTTTCGTCCCTGCGGCCGGCGTTCCTGAAATCGATGCCCGACAGGCCGTAGCTCCGGGCGCTCTGGTCCTTGGCCTGCTGGCCGTATTGGAGAGCCGCCGGCGCCGCCGCTAGAGCCGTTCCCCGTAGAGGGCGGTTCCGATACGGACCATAGTGGCGCCCTCTTCGATCGCCACTTCGAAATCGTCCGACATGCCCATGGAGAGCTCGGCCAGGCCGTGCTCCCGACCCAGAGCCGCCAGTTGGCGAAACCAGTGGCGGCTTTGTTCTGCTCCGGGGACGGGCGGGGGAAGGGTCATCAAGCCGACCACTTTGATGTGCGACAGCCCCTGCGAGGCCTGCAAGAGCGCCGGGAGTTCGTCGGGTTCGATACCGCTCTTCTGCGTCTCGCCCCCCAGCCGGATCTGGATGAGCGCCTGCAGGGGACGTTCCGCCAGACGGTCCAGCCGCTCTAGCAGGGGTCGACTATCGACGGTCTGGATGACGTCGAAGAGCCGCACCACCTCCCCGGCCTTGTTGCTCTGCAGGTGGCCGGTGAAGTGCCAGGTGACGCCCTGCATGGCGGGGATCTTGGTGCGGGCCTCCTGCAGGTAGTTCTCGCCCATGTCGGTGACGCCCAGGGCGGCGGCCTCCCGCAGGGCCTCTACGGGCTGCCCCTTGCCAATCGCGACGAGTCGAACGCTGCCCGCCGGCCGGACACTCCGAGCCGTCGCTTGTTCGATACGCTCACGAATGGCTGTCAGTCGAGTGCGCACGGTCTCGCATCGTACCATATATAAACAGAACCACTAGTTCTAACAACAAGTATTTTCCGCCAGCGGTAAGAATGCGTATATCTGGGAATGGCGGGTGAGGTTACAGCCAGCCGAGTTGAGGGTCGGCCTCCTGGTAGCCCGCTTGCGGATAGGCCTGCGGCGCCGGTTGGCCCGGGAACGAGGCCGGTTGCTGTGGCGCCGAGCCCGCGGCCGGCGTGACTTCGGGAGCCGACCGGTACTCGTTGGGCTGGTCGTTATGGTTGAGCGCCTCTTCCTTGGTAATCAACCCCGCCTCGTACAAGCGAGTGAGGGCGGCCGAGAAGGTCTGCATGCCCTCGCCAGTGCCCTGCAGCAGGTGATTGTAGATCTCCGCGGTCTTGCCTTCGAGAATGAGCCCAGAAATCGCTGGGGTCACCACCAGCACCTCGACGGCCGCCACCCGACCCTGTTCGTCGGCCCGCGTCAGCAGGCGCTGTGACACCACGCCCTTCAGGTTGTTGGCCAGCAAGGTGCGGAACTGCCGCTGCTGCTCACCACTGAAGCACTCGATCATGCGCTCGACGGCCTGGATGGTGTTGGGGGTCGACAGCGTACTGATCACCAGGTGACCCGTCTCGGCCGCCACCGCGGCCAGCATGATGGTCGCCGGATCTCTCAGCTCGCCGACCATGATGACGTTCGGATCCTGACGCAGCGCCTGTCGCAAGGCCGAGTGATAATCCAGGGCGTCGGTGCCGATCTCCCGCTGGGTGATCAAGCTCATGTTGTCCTTGTGCATGAACTCGATGGGATGCTCGACCGTGATGATGTGCATCTTGCGATGCGTGTTGATGTGCTCGAGCAGGGCGGCCAGCGTCGTCGATCGGCCACTGCCCACCGGACCCGTGACCAGGAGCAGACCGCTGTTGAACGACACCAGCTTCTTGAGCACGGCCGGAAGCCCGAGCTGCTCCACCGTCGGCATCTCGGTTCGCAACAGCCGGAACGATGCGCTGACCGTGCCCCGCTGGATGAACGCGCTGATGCGGAACCGGGCGCCCGGCACCGTGTAGGCGTACTCCAATTCTTTCTGGGTCAGCAGGTAGCGCTTCTGGGCCGGCGTGATGGACGTGTAGATGAGGCGCTTGCAATCCTTCTCGGTCAGCACCTGGCTGCCGACGGGAATCAGCTCGCCATCCAGGCGCACCGTCGGCGGCGCGCCCACTTTGAGGTGCAGGTCGGACGCGTTGTGCTTCATCATGACCTGCAAGAGGTCGGTCAACTCGAACCCCAGGTCGGTGGCGTCCGGTATCGATTCGTCCAGTTCTTCGCCGGGCGGGGCCATGGCCGACGTCGACGGGCCGCCCCCGCCGCCACGCCGCACTTTGTCCTGCAGCTCGTCGACCAGCCGCATGGCCAGCCGCATGCGGTCGTAGTTGGCCTCCATCTGCTTGCTGGACTCTTCCACCCGAGTGATGATGGCGTTCACGTCGTTGTCGGTCTGATGCAGGCGCTGATGGATGCGCTCCAGGCCGCGCACGGTGTCTTCGCCCCGGGCAATGACGTTGTCGATGAGACCGCTGGCATTGGCCATCTTCTTCAAGGCATCGTCGGCCCCGGTCAGGCCGGCGAGCTGGTTTTCGACGGACGCGACCCGGGCCGTCAACTGCTCGACCGCCGGACCGCTGACCCCGCCCCCGCCGCTGGCGCCGCCGCGGGTGTCGATGAGCTGGCGCAGCTCCTGGCCCAGGGTCTCGATCTTGTCTTCAGTGCCGATGAGGAGGGAGGTCTGCAGCCCTTCCTCCGTGGCCGTCATGCGCTGCTGAAACTCCTCGAACTGACGCTGCATCTCGGCCCGCGTATCGTCGATGAGCTTCATGCCGCGGGCATGCTCTTCCATGGCATGCTTGAGCGACTGGGTGTTCTTGACGACGTCTTCCAGCGACATGCGAGCGGCGCCGGAGTCCTTGGCCAGTGCGTCGAGCCGCTCGGAGATGTCCTGCACGCTCAGCATCGACTCTTCGACCGTCTTCGTCAACTGGGCCGACGCGCCCCCGCCGGTCGCCCCGTCGACCGCCACCGCGCCGGAGGCGATCTGTTCCTTCAGCTCGTTGAACTCGTTGAGGTACGAGTCAAGAATCTCGGCGTTCTCGTCGAACGCGGTCTGCATTTCATGCTGCATGGTGCGGACGGCCTCGAGGTCGTCGACCGCTTGCTTGGCCTTGCGGGTGGCAACCAGGGCCTCGTCTATGGCAAACTGCGTCTTCTTGAAGTTTTCCTTGACCTCGGATTCCAGCTCACCCAGCTTCCGCGCCAAGCCCTCTGGCGTTCCCATATCCACAGCAGATCCGGCCTCCGTCTCGTCCAGTTCACCGATTTCATCCGTGGGACTACCGGTTTCATCACCAGCAGGTCTGCCGCCGGACACACGTCGTGCTTTGCGCGGCGTCGTCAAAGATTATCTTCCTCCTTCAGGAGCGCCCTGCGCAGGGCCAAAGCTCATGCAATGAAGCCTCATCCTGAACCGTTCGAGACACGCACACCGACTCCCTCCGTCTCATTGGAGCTTCAACTCGCCGACGATTCGCTCCACCTCCGCCACCAGGTCGCCCGATCCGACGAACCGGCTGGCCAACGCGATGTCCGGGGCCAGGCAGCGATCCACCTCCACTGGCGCCGACACTCGGCGAAACGCGTCGTAGGCGCCCTGCGTGCCCAGGCCAAAACGGATCGGCCGCTTGAAATCCAGGGCCTGGGCGGCGCAGACCAGCTCGATGCCCAGCACCCCCAGCACGTGGTCCACGCTGCGCCGCAACTTGAGGGCCGACGTCATGCCCATGCTCACGTGATCTTCCTGCCCGGCCCCGGTGGGAATGCTGTCCACGCTGGCCGGGTGCGCCAGTACCTTGTTCTCGGAGACCAGCGCGGCCGCCGTGTACTGGGTGATCATGAGGCCAGAGTTCAAGCCGCTGTGCTCCGTCAAAAACGGGGGCAGACCGGAGAGGGCCGGATCCAGCAGACGGTAGGTGCGCCGCTCTGAGATGCTGGCCAGTTGGGCGCACGCGATGGCGAGGGCGTCCATGGCCATCGCCACGGGAGCGCCGTGAAAGTTGCCCCCCGAGATGATGAGGCCGGCATGGGGAAAGATCAGCGGGTTGTCGGTCGCACTGTTGATTTCCATCACCAGCACCCGGCTCGAGTAGGCCAGCATGTCCTTCACCGCGCCGTGCACCTGCGGCATGCAGCGGATGCTGTAGGCATCCTGGATGCGGCCACAGTCGTGGTGTGACTGGATGAGCGGGCTGTCCGCCAGGATGCGGCGTATGTTGTCGGCCGTCGCCACCTGGCCGGGATGCGGCCTCACCTGATGCAGCAGCTCGTGCATGGGCGCTCGCGAACCCATGAGGGCCTCCAGGCTCATCCCGCCGATGATGTCGGCAGCCTTCACCGCCCTCTCGAAGTCGACCAGGGCCAGCGAGCCCACCGCCGTCATGGCCTGGGTACCGTTGATGGTGGCCAGGCCTTCCTTGGCAGACAGCACCAGGGGGTCCAACCCTGCCTTGGCCAGCAGCTCGGCGGCCGGCACTTCGTGCCCATCCAGAAACCCGCTCCCCTCCCCCAGCATGGTGAGGCAGAGGTGGGCCAGGGGAGCCAGGTCGCCGCTCGCCCCTACCGAGCCACGGGAGGGAATGCGCGGGTAGATGCCTCGGTTCAGCATGGCCGCGAGAAACTCGAGCAGCTCTCGGCGGACACCGGAGTACCCGACCGATAGACTTTGCAGCCGCAGCAGCATCATGGCCCGAGTCTCGGCCTCCGACAAAGGCTCACCATAACCGACTGAATGGCTCAGGATGAGATTGCGTTGCAATCGATAGATGTCCTGATGCTCGATGCGCACGGTGGCCAGCTTGCCGAATCCCGTGTTCAGTCCGTAGACGACCTCGCCGGCCTCGATGGCGCGATCCACCATGGCCCTGGACTGCTGGGCCCTATCGAATACTGCCGGCGAAAGACTGACTGCCCATCCCTCTCGGGCCACCCCGGCGACCTGCGACAGGGTGAGGCCAGCCCCCTCCAGGACGAGACTAGCGGTCAAGACGCTTGATCATGCGCTTTCGCTCTTCGGCAAAACCGAGTTTCTCGTAGAAGCGCACGGCCCGATCGTTGGCCGTCGTCACCCCCAGCCCGAGGTACACGTAGCCCTGTTCCTTGGTAAAGCGCTCCGCCTCCTCCATGAGGCGCTGCCCAATACCCTTGCTCCACAGCTCCTGCTTGACCGACAAGTCGAAGACCCAGCCCTGCATCTCGCCGGTCGACGATTCCATGTAGCCGCACACCACGATGACGTGGCCGACCAGCACCTTGGCCTCGTCTTCAGCCACGAAGACGCCGACGTGGGGCTGCTTCATGGCCTCGCTCAGCGTGTTCAGATCCTTACGGCGGAACTCCCGCACCCCGTTATTGTCGATGTCCCGGAACGGCGACACGCTGTGCACCACCGCGTCTACCGCCAGTTCCACGATGGCATCGAGGTCGTCCATGGTCGCCCGGCGGTAGGTAAGGTTTTCCACGTTCATAGGCGCCTCAGGCAGGGTGCCAGGCGAGGTCCAGGTTGCGCGCCGCCCCCACCTCGTCGAGTCGAGAGACGGGCGTCGTGTGCGGGGCGGCCTTCAGGAAGTCGGGGCGCTCTGTCGCATCGTGGGCGATCTCCAGCATGGCGTCGACGAACAAGTCGAGCGTTTCCTTGCTCTCCGTCTCGGTCGGCTCAATCATCATGGCCTCCTCGACGATCAACGGAAAATACACCGTCGGGGCGTGGATGCCATAGTCCAGCAGGCGCTTGGCGATATCCAGCGCTCGCACGCCCGTCGTGACCTTGATGCCCCGGGCCGTGAGCACGAATTCGTGCATGCAAATGCGGTCGAAAGCCACGTCGTAGGAGCCTTTGAGCCGGCTCAACAGGTAGTTGGCGTTCAACACGGCATGCTGGGCAATCGCCTTGAGGCCCTCCGCCCCGTGTGCCCGGATGAACGCATAGGCTCGCACCAGCACCAGGAAGTTGCCCCAGAAGCTCCGCACCTGCCCTATCGACTCAGGACGGTCGTCATCCAATACATAGCGGCCGTCGCGCAGCTCGACCATGGGCGACGGCAGATACGGCACCAGGTGTTTCTTCACCCCGACCGGGCCAGCGCCCGGCCCTCCGCCCCCGTGCGGCGTACTGAAGGTCTTGTGCAGGTTCAGGTGCACCAGATCGAACCCCATGTCTCCCGGCCGGACCAGGCCCAGCGTCGCATTCAGATTGGCCCCGTCGTAATAGAGCAACGCTCCCGCCGCGTGCACCCGCTTGGCGACCTCCAGGATGTCTCTTTCGAACAGCCCCAGCGTACTGGGATTCGTCAGCATGAGGCACGCGACGTCGTCGCCCAGAGCCTTGTCCAGCTCGTTCAGGTCGACCGCCCCGTCAGCCCCCGACTTGATGCTTACGACCTTGAAGCCAGCCAACGCCGCACTGGACGGGTTGGTGCCGTGCGCAGAATCGGGTACCAGTACTTTGGTCCGCCTCTGCCCCAGCTTCTTGTAGTAGGCGGCGATTATCAACAGTGCGGTGAATTCACCATGCTCACCCGCCGCCGGCTGCAAGGACAGGCGATCCATGCCGGTCGCACTGCGCAGATAGCCCTCCAGATCGTAGATGAGCTGCAGGGCGCCTTGCACCGACGCCTCGGGGGCCATGGGGTGAAGACCGGCCAGCCCGGGTAACCGAGCCACCAGCTCGTTCACCTTGGGGTTGTACTTCATGGTGCACGACCCCAACGGGTAGAAGTTCGTATCGATAGAGAAATTCCGCTGCGAGAGCCGGGTGAAGTGTCGAATCACGTCCAGTTCGGAGGCCTCGGGAAGACCAGGTACGTCTTTGCGCAACATGCCCATGGCGGTCAGATCGCCCGTGCCGGCATCCGGCACTTCCTGCGCCGGCGGCATGACGCCTCGCCGCCCAGGCCGCCCCATTTCGAAGATCAGCTTCTCGCTCGCCACCTGGGGGGCGTTCTCGGTCGCCGTGGTCATGATCGAGCTCCTACCACTGCCTTCGCATCGGTGAGCACCTGCACCGCACGGTCCAGGGCCTCCTTGGTCACGGTCTCCGTCGCACAGAACAGCACGCAGTCCTTGAGTTCGGGGTAGAACTTCTCCAGCGAGAGAGGCGGGACGAATCCCGCTGCTTGCAAGGTGTCGACCAGCCACCCAGCCCCTCGGTCGCACTGCATCACCCATTCGTGGAAGAAGGCCCCACCGGGAAACGCCATGGAGAGCCCCGGAACGCTGGCCAGCCGACCCGCCAGGTAGTGGGCCTTGGCGTGCGACGCCTTCGCTACTTCTTGCACCCCGAGGCGGCCCATGGCGCACACGTACATGGTGGTAGCGAGGGCGCACAAGGCCTGATTGGTGCAGATGTTCGATACGGCCTTCTCCCGCCGGATGTGCTGCTCACGGGCCTGCAGTGTCAGGCAGAAGCCCGGCCTGCCCTGGGTATCGACGGTGCGGCCGGCCAGCCGACCCGGCATGCGCTTCACGTATCGACTCGGCATGGAAATGAAGCCGACATAAGGCCCGCCATAGGAGAGGGGCAGCCCCAGCCCCTGACCTTCACCGAAACAGACGTCTGCGTCGTAGTCTCCAGGGGCCCGCAAGAGACCCAGCGACAAGAGGTCCGTAACCGCCACCAGGAGCAGCGCACCCGCCGCGTGCACGGTCTTGGCCAGCTCGTCCCCGGCTTCGACCCGGCCCAGGAAGTTGGGATTCTGCACGACCACCGCGGCCACGTCGTCGTCGAGCTTCAAGCTCACTGGCGTCACGCCGTTCTGAAGGTCAACCTCTTCGATGGAGACATCTTCGATATGTTTGCAATACGTCTGCACGACGGCACGATAGTGTGGGTGCAGACCTTTCGACAGCAGCACCCGGCTCCGCCCCGTCACGTTGAGCGCCATCAAGACGGCTTCGGCCGTCGCCGTGCCGCCCTCGTAGAGAGAAGCGTTGGCCACCTCCATCCCGGTCAGCAGGCTGATGATGCTCTGAAACTCGTAGATGACCTGGAGGCTGCCCTGGCTGGCCTCCGGCTGGTAGGGCGTATAGGCTGAATAGAACTCGGCCCGCTGCAGGAGCGAGTCGACCAGCGCCGGGCTGAAGTGCTCGTACGCCCCCGCGCCCAGCAGGCACGGCAGCCCCGGTTGGTTCTTCGCGGCCAGTGACCGCAGGTGCGTGGTCAGATCCCCTTCGGCCATGGACGGCGGCACGTCCAGCGCACCCCTAAATCGAGCGGCCTCGGGAATGTCCCGAAACAGCTCGTCCATGCTGGTCAGTCCGATAGCCGCCAGCATCTCGGCCCGATCCTCGGGCGTATGGGGAATGTACGGCATGCTAGGCGGTCACCAGAGATGCATACTTGTCGGCTGGCAGCAGCTTGTCCAGCTCCACCTTGTCGGTCAGCTTCACCTTGAAGAGCCACCCCTGTCCATACGGGTCCTTGTTCACCCGATCGGGGGCGAAGTCGGGGTTCTTCTTGCCATCGACCAGGCGCTGCAGCGAGGTGTTGGCCGCCACCACCTCGCCCGTCACCGGCGAGAAGATGTCGGAGGCGGTCTTCACCGATTCCACCACGCCGCATTCTTTGGTGGCCTTGACCTGCGATCCGGGCTTGGGCAGCTCCACCTCGACGATGTCGCCCAGTTGATCCTGGGCGAAGTCAGTGATGCCGATGGTGGCGACGTCGCCCTCCACTCGAACCCACTCGTGCTCTTCCGAATATCTGAGATCCTCTGGAATCATCGACCCTCCACAGATTAGCGCTTGACGCTGCCTTTATAGAATGGTGTTTTGGCGACCCGGGCACGAGCGGTCCGGTTGCGAATGACCACGTCCAGTTCGGTACCTATCGAATGATGCCCTGCCCGGATGTAGGCCAGGCCGAGGGCTTCGTCCATCGTCGGCGAGAAGGTGCCGCTGGTGATGTAGCCCAGATCGACACCCTCCAGCGACTTCACCGGATAGCCGTGCCGGCCGATGCCAGACTCTTCCATCTTGAAGCCGACCAGGTGGCGGGAGACGCCTTCAGTCTTGACCGCCAGCAGGGCCTCCCGACCGATGAATTCGCCCTTGTCCCACCGGATCGTCCACGACAGGCCAGCCTCGACAGGGTTCGTCGTCTCGTCGATGTCGTTGCCGTACAGGGCGTATCGGCACTCGAGGCGCAGGGTATCCCGGGCGCCCAGGCCGATGGGCTGGGATTTGGTCACCTCCGCGATGCGCTTCCACACGCCCGCGGCCTTGTCCGGCGCCACATACAGCTCGAACCCGTCTTCGCCGGTATAGCCCGTGCGAGACAGGATAAGGGGGACGTCTGCCACGGCGGCCTCGGCGAAGTGGTAGTACTTCAGAGTCGACAGGTCGTGCTTCGTCAGGGGCTGCAGCAGAGGCTCGGCTTGCGGGCCCTGCAGCGCGATGAGGGCATAGTCGTCGCTCTTGTTCTTCACCTGGGCGTCGCCTCGAGCGTGACTTCCGAACCACTGGGTCATCTTGTCGATGTTGGAGGCGTTGACGACCAGCATGAAGTGATCGGGAAACCGATAGACCAGGATGTCGTCCAGGATGTTCCCATCTGCCCGACAGACGGGCGAGTACAAGGCCGCGCCCGGCTCCAGGCGGGAAACGTCGTTCGTCACCAGGCGTTGCACCACGTCCTGGGCGCCCGTGCCCCGCACCTCCAGCTCACCCATGTGGCTCAGGTCGAACATACCGGAGTGCGTTCGTACAGCCTTGTGCTCGGCGACGATGCCGGCGAATTCGACCGGCATGGTCCATCCGGCGAATTCGATAAAGCGGCCCGAACCCGCCAGGACCTCGTGGAGGGGAGTCTTCTTCAGGGTGTCAGCACCGGCCATCCGTCACTCCTACGACTATGTTTAGGGGAGCAGCAGATTCTTCGCAGGCCGTGCTACCCCTCCAAAAGACAGGCCCTGGCCTGCGCCACGTCGCGGCCGATCTGCTCCCGGAGCGCGTCAGGCGAGGGAAACCGCTGTTCCGGCCGTAGATGCCGGATGAAGTCCACCCGGATCAGCTTGCCGTAGAGGTCCTCCTGGCGGTCGAGGAGGTGGACCTCCAACCTCGCCCGATGGTCACCGAAGGTGGGACGGACGCCCAGGTTCGCCACCGCCGGCCAGCCGTCGCACCGCACCGCATAGACGCCGTGGGGAGGGTATTGCCGCCACTCGTCGACCGCCAGATTGGCCGTGGGCGTGCCCAGTTGCCGCCCGACCTGCTGCCCAGCCTCAACCCTGCCCGTCACAAAACAGGGGCGGGAGAGGAGGAGCGCTGCCTCGTCCAGGCGCGCTTGCGCCACCAGTCCCCGAATTCGGGTGCTGCTGACGACCGCGCCATCTCGTTCCACCGGCGGCACGATGCGCACCTCGAATCGCCCCGCAGCTTGCAGGGTCGCCGGGGAGCCCTGGGCCTTGTGGCCGAAGCGAAAGTTGGGGCCTGCCGCCACCAGGCGGGCGTTCATGCGACCGACCAGCCACTCGCTGACGAAAGCCTCGGCAGCCACCTGGGCCAGCTCTGGCGTGAAGTCGCACCAGGCCAGGTAGTCCAACCCCGCCTGCTCCAAAAGCTCGGCTCTTTCTTCGAACGACGTCAACAGCCGGGGGCCACTGCCGGGCTGCAAGACGTCACGAGGATGGTTGCGGAAGGTAAAGGCTACGGCAGCAAGCCCCGAGGCGCCTCGGACCTCTCGGACCACCGCCTGGTGCCCGAGGTGGTACCCGTCAAAGAACCCCAGCGCGACCGCCGACGATGGGAGGGTCTGGCCGGGTTGCCCCAGATCAACCCTGATCACCGGCGAATCACCGCTGGATCGGCAGCGGACTGTACCCGTCGATCTGGAGCTTGCCCTGCTGATCGTCGGCCGCGGCCCGGTTCGGAAAGTGGCCGACCCGCACGGCATAAGTGCTCTGCCCTCCGTTGGCCTCGGGCTGCACGTCGACGGAATACCCCTTGCCCCGCAGTTCGTCGGCCAGCTTCTCGGCGTTGGACCGAGTATTGAACACGCCCATCTGGAGGGTCCACGGTCGGGCGTCAGGCGAGCCTGAAACCTGTGGGGTCACCGGCATGACCGGGGTCTCGGTGGCGGCGTCGGGCGAGGGCGAGTCCGATGGCGCATCGCTCGCCACGTCGCTAGGCGTGCCGGAGGGAGATTCGGCCGGCGGCATCACGGTCACCGTCGCCTCCACCGTCGGGGAAGCGATGTCAGGGCTGCCCGACTCTTCCGGCGTGGCCATCTCCGGGCTGGCAGACTCGGTCGGCACCTGCACCGCGGTCGGCGGCGGGGGCTGGTACTCCGGTCGCTGCTCGAGAGCCATCTCGTGGTGGCCGGTATCGTGTGAGGCAAACTTGCCGTGCTCGATGGCCCACTTGCCGGCCCACTGACCGGCCACCAACGACACCCAGATCACGACGACCGTGCTGACCAGCACTTTGGACCAGAACCCGTCGCTCTCCCGGTGGACCCCGCCCATGTCGACACGCTTACGCACAAAGTCCGTCCTCCTGGGCCGTTCTTCGCAGCGCCATGGGCCATTCCTCTCGGACGATCAGTCCATCTGCAGGACCTTGGCGATGCGCTCCAGGGCCCAGTCCAGCTCTTCCTGCGTCACAATCAGGGGCGGCGCAAAGCGGATGGTATCGACGTGCGTCTCCTTGCAGAGGAGGCCGTGCGTCAACAGCGCCTCGCAGAAGCGTCGGGCGCCACCCGCCGCCGGCTTGAGCTGCACCCCGATGAAGAGCCCGCGACCGCGCACTTCCTGCACGTGTTTCGACGAGATCTGCCGTAACTTGGTGAGGAAGTACTCGCCCAGCTTCGCCGACTTCTCGACCAGCTTCTCCTCGACAATGACCTTGATGGACTCGCGGGCAACCCGGGCCGCCAACGGAGACCCGCCGAAGGTCGATCCATGCTCGCCTGGCTTGAAGACGCCCATGATCTCGTTGGAGGCCAGCACCGCCGACACCGGCAGGATGCCGCCACTCAACGCCTTGCCGATGATGACCACGTCAGGCTTGACGCCGTCGTGCTGGTAGGCGAACAGCTTGCCGCTGCGGCCCAGACCGCACTGGATCTCGTCGACCATGAGCAGCACCTGGTGTTGGCGGCAGAGCTTCTCAGCTTCCTTGAGATAGCCGTCCGGCGGCATCAGCACGCCGGCCTCGCCCTGGATGGGCTCGACCAGGAAGCCGACCGTGTTGGGGGTGATGGCCTTGGCCAGCGCCACTGCGTCGCCATAGGGGACGACCACGAAGCCCGGCGTGAAGGGACCAAACCCCTCGCGATACGAGGCCTCCGTCGACATGCTGACGGCCGTCGTCGTGCGGCCGTGGAAATTGTCCCGGCAGACGATGATCTCGGCCTTGTCGTGGGCCACCTTCTTGACCGTGTAGCCCCACTTGCGGCACGCCTTGATGGCGGTCTCGACGGCTTCGGCGCCACTGTTCATCGGCACCATCCGGTCGAAACCGGTGAGGTCGCAGACTTCCTTGCAGAGCAGCGGCAACTGGTTGTTGCGGAAGGCCCGCGAAGTGAGGGTCACCAGGCCAAGCTGCTCCTGCGCGGCTTTAACGATACGGGGGTGGCAGTGCCCCTGGTTGACCGCCGAATAGGCGGAGAGAAAGTCGAAGTACTTCTTGCCTTCGACGTCCCACATCCACACGCCGCTGGCCCGCTCGATGACGATGTCCAGGGGGTGATAGTTGTGGGCGTTGTAACGCTCCTCCAGCTCGATGAACTCTTGGGTCGAAATCGCGGTCTGCATGTAAAACGCTGCCTCCATTTTTGGTGCGGGAGATATTGTTTACAGGCCGCCGCTCCCCTGCTGGAACGTCAGAACGCCATGCCTCCTGCCGCCGACAAACGGGCGGATTCAGCCATGTCTTCGGCCATCTGCGGCTGTTCCAGGTCGCCTCCGATGGACACGGTGCGGCCGCTGCCGAACACGTCCACCAGGAACGGAATGGTCGTCCCTGCGCCGACCAGGAGCAGGGTCCACCCGATGGACTTGCGGCGCTCCTCGCTGAGTCGACCGCCCAGCAGGAGGCCCAGTCCGCCCCCTATCATGGCTCGGGTGGCGATGACAATGGCCAGCTCTCCGATGGGAATGGTTCGCTTGTGCATTTTGCCCTCCACTTTGCCTTTTAGCATGGATGTTCTACCCCCCAACCGTCGGGACGATACCCCCTCGCCGAAGTTTCAAAAGTGCCCCCGCGTGGTCAAGAATGAAGCAAGCAACTACGCGAATCAGGAGGATGTACCCTATGTCAAGACTCTCGAATCGATTCATGGTGATGACCGCGGCCGCCGCCATCCTTAGCATGGCTGCACCGTCCGTGGGGGCCCCGGCCAAGGAGAAAACCGTGGAGGGCACCGTCACCAACTGGAACGATGCCACCAGCAGCTTCCAGACCAAGGCCACTGTCGAAACCTGGACCTTCAGCTTCGACAAGGCCAAGCTGCAGAAGGTCGGGACGCCCGCGGTCGGAACCCGGATCAAGATTGACTACCACAAGAACGGCAAGGTCTACGTGGCCGACAAGGTCGTGGTCGAGAAGAACAAGAAGTAGGCTCAGGCGGCTCGTCTAGGT
>DASYBA010000629.1:0-7789 GCA_036501005.1 Candidatus Xenobia bacterium
CTGGGGCCGCCACACGCAACTGTTCCTCGTAGTTGGCTGTGGCCTGTCGCGCCGCTTCCAGCCGTGCGGCTGCCTCCTGCCAGGACTTGAGCCACCGCACCAGGTGCTCGTGCTGCTCTCGCTTGCGCTCTACGGCCGCCGACGCCTGCCGCCACGCCTCCCACTGTTTCAACAGGGCGGCGGCGGCTTCTTGCGACTGCTCCGCCTGTCGGATCTGCTGCCGCCACTCGTCGATCTTCTGGGTATCTGCCGCCAGCTCGGCAACCCGTTCGTCGGCCGCCCGCAACGCCACCCGCGCATCGCCCAGGGCCGCCTCCGCACGCAGCGTGGCGCTTCGCACGTTCTTGAGTCGGCTATTGGGATCCCCCTTCTTTTCCGTCCAATAGAAGCTGTAGCCCTCCTCCAGGCGCTCGGCCAGCCACGTGACGCCCGGCGCGGCGGTTTCCTGCGATGCCGATATCAAACGTCCCCGCATGGTGGCAGGGATCTCCTGCCGCAGCTCCACCACGCCCTGGGTCCCCCACAGGGTCGGAATCCACTGCGCTTCGTCGCCCAGGATCCGCTCCAGTTCCCCCTGGACGGCGGCATCCTGGGCCACCAGGCGATCGTTCCGATAGAGCTCGGCAGCATCCCGCTTGCGCAAGAAGACCTTTTTCACCCGATACCGATCGCCTCCGATATCGAAGGTCAAGGTGACCTCAGGTTCGACTTTGCGATCCCACGGGACGATAGGCTTGGCCCGGGCGGGGGTGAACTTGTCCAGGAGCACCATGCGCAGGGCCTCCCGCAGGGTCGACTTGCCGGATTCGTTGTGCCCCTGCACGACGGTCAGACCGGGATGGAACGCGATGGTACGGGCTGCCAGGCCCCGCCAGTTCTGCACCGACAGCTCATGCAGGCGCACTATTCCAGCTCCTTCGAACCGGCCACCAACTTGGAGAGCGCAACCAGGGCTTGAGGCTCTAATCGCTGGGCCATCTCCTGTAAGAGTGGATGCCGATACGATACGGCGAGCGGTGTGACTTCGTTGTCGATACTGAGGTAGAAGTAGCGGGAGGCGAACTCCGTCTCCAGTTCGTCCAGGCCGGCCACCAGAGGGGCCGGCAGCGCCCCGGTCAGCCGCAGGTGGAGAAGCCCGTGGTCGTTGGCCTTCTCTTCCAGGCGCTGCCGCAGGGCCAGGAGATCCTCCTCCCCGTGGACCTCTCGAGTGGCTTCTTCCCACCGATACGTCTTGACGGGATACGTCTTTACCGTCGGTCCGGGGAGGTCCACCAGGAGCACGTTGCCACCTCCGCTGCCAAACCCGGTCGGCTCGGGCGTTCCGCTGCCCCTCGTGCGGGGCGACGTCTCGCCCGTCGGCTCACCCAGGGCGAGGTACTCGAACCCCAGGTCCTCGGCGGTCTTCGTACTGCGCCACGCGAGTCCCACCTTCGCGGCGGGGATGGGAAGCGGCACGACCTCCATCGGCTCAAGCAACAGGACCACCGGAGGCTTGAACAGATCAGCCTGCAATCGATATGGCGAATCGAAGGTGTACCGGTCGGATTCGCCCGGGAGCAGGTAGACCGGCACCGCACTGCCCGCCATGACCCCGGCCAGCCGTTCCACGTCCTGCGTTCGGATCCGATTGTCGGCCCACACGTTGCCCACCACCAGGATGGCGTCCACCTTCTCCCGCTCGGCCAGGCCCAACACATGGGCCACGGTGCCGAAACGGGCCTCCCGCAACTGTGCAGCCTGGCCCTCCCCGAGACCCGGAAAACCCTGCCCGATTTGCCAGGCGGCCGTCTGCAGGAACCTCACGTCGCGGTCACCTTGAACAAAAGCTCTGCCTCTGCTTCCACCAAACGTTGCTGTCGGATGCGGCGCTCCTCCACGTCCAGCGCGGCCAGGGTCTTGTGCAGGGCCGCCTCGTTCTCCGACCTTCGCCGGGTCACGTCGCCCTGCAACCGCTGATGCGTCTGGGCCGCCTTCTGGGCCTCCTCGGCGTTGGCCGCCGAGAGTCGAGCGCGGGCGGCTTTCTCCACCTTCTTCTCCAGTTCCTTGAGCACGTGGTCGGCGTAGCGGGCGGCATCATCCCGGCGGGCCCGGAGCTGGGCCAGGAGACGGTCGACTCGGGTCAATTGATGGGCTTCGGCGGCCTGGCGGAGGTCGGCGAGCGCCTTCTCGAGGGTGGGGGCGTCCAGGCCGACTCGCACGATGCGCTCCTCCTCTTCCAGGCCCCGCAAGGTGATGCGATAGACTTCACACGGCTCTCGGCCCGGCACGGTGCCGCTGGTCTGTCGCACGATGTCGTCGAACGCCGCCTGCACCGACGGGTGGGCCAGGTCCAGCGGCTCTCCCAGCTCGGTTCCGGGGCGGGGAGCACCGACGTGGTAGCGCTTGCCCCGCCAGTCGATTCGCCCGTCCGGGCCCACCCCCTCAATCCCCAACACCTCACACAGGACCTGATCCCGATGGGACAGGGCGGGGGCCAGCCCGGCGTCGACCTCCTTGAGGCGGGCGCGGACCGTGGCGTCCAGTCGCGAGAGCAGGCTGCGGCTGTGCTGCAGTCGCGCATCCCGAACCTGGCGCACCGCTTCGTCCATCTCCAGCTCGAGCCGGTCGAACGCCGCTTGCACCGCTTCCGGCGTGGGGCAACGGTCGAGCAGGTCGTTGATGCGCTGTTCGAAGTCCAGATGCCCCCCCAGCGCGCCGAGAATGTCGTCTGAGGTGCCGAACAGCTCCTTGAACACCTCCAGCTTGTCCGACAGGAGCGCATGCACGCGCTGTTCGGCGGCGTTGTCCAGGTTGATGAAGTTGACGATGACGACGTCGTGTTTCTGGCCATAGCGGTGCACCCGCCCGATGCGCTGTTCGATACGTTGCGGATTCCACGGCAGATCGTAGTTCACCAGGCAGTTGCAGAACTGCAGGTTGAGTCCCTTGGCGCCCGCCTCGGTGGCCAGGAACACCCGGGTGCGGGTCCTGAACTCGTGTACCAAGGCGCCTCGCAGGGCCGTCTGTCGATCCGGGTGGGGGTGTTCGAACTGCCCCACCTCTTCCTCCCAGCGGGCCAGGGCGGCCAGCGCCTCGGGACGGTCGTTGGTGCCGGAAAAGCACGTGATCTGGCCGGCTAGCCCGTGGTTCGACAGGAATTCGGCCAGCGTATCGAGGGTCTTGAGCGATTCCGTGAAGACGACGACCTTGTCGGAAGCCACACCCGCCATGGCTCGCTCGCCGATTTTCTCCATGAGGTCCAGGAGCAGCTTCTTCTTTTGATCCTCGACGCCCAGCGCCGAGCGGGCCAGCCCTTGCAGGTGCCGCAGCACGTCCAGGTCCTGTTGGATGAGCTGCGGGTCGTAGCGAATCGGGGGCTCTTCTGCCGCCTCCTCCAAGAGCAGGGTCATGCTCTCGTCTTCGAGGATCTTTTCCATCCGCTCGCGAAGATTGGCCAGGCTGACGGCCAGGGCATCGACCGAGCTGGCCATGCGGCGGCGCAACTGCAACGCCATCAGCTTGCGATGGCTGGACCGATACGAGGCCAGCTTTTCCTGGGCGAGCCAGCGGCTGACCTCGTCATAGAGCACCTTCTCGGCGTGGCCCAGCGAGAAGTTCACCGTCTGCACATGCCGCTTGCTGAACGGGTGCGGCATGAACGGCGCGGCCTGGTGCCGCAGGCAGCGCACCAGCACCTGGCGCAGGCGGTGGCGCAGCGTTTCTTCCATGCCGTCGGCCACGCTGCGGCCGCCGTCGCCTTGCACGAACAGTTCGCAGAACTCATGAAACGGCCCCAGCACAGAGCCGCTGCGATCCACGTATTGAACCAACCCCCACAGTTCGAACAGGTTGTTCTGCAGGGGGGTGGCGGTCAGCAGCAAGACGGGGGTGTCGGCCAGCAGGGCTTTGAGCTGGGCGGCCCGGCGAGCCGAGCCGCGCTTCAAATCTGCGTCATAGTGGCCGGTCTTCTTGCTGTATCGAGTGTAGATCGTCGAAAAGAGCTCGTGGGCTTCGTCGATGACGGCCAGGTCCCAAGGGCCGGCAGCGTGCAAAGCGTCGACCGCGTTCGCCGCGAACTCCCGGCCCACAATGACGATACCGCCGCGCCCCACGTCGGTGAGATTTTCCTTGCCGACCGCGACGGCCGGCAGGCTGAACAGATCCTGCAGTTCGACCTGCCATTGACGGGCCAGGGCGAGGGGGACAATGACCAGGACTCGTCCCCGGCCCTCGGCCCGCAACTGCGTGATGACCAGCCCCGCCTCGATAGTCTTCCCCAGCCCCACTTCGTCGCACAACAGCGCCCCACCCTGGCCGAGGTGCTCGAGGGCGAACATGGTGGCGTCGACCTGGTGGGGATTCGGGTCGACGGCGGCGCGGCGAAACGTTTCGACATACCGCTGGTAGTCGTCGCTCCGCCGCTTGCGTCGCAGGTCCTCCACCAGCAGCCGCTGGCGAATCAGCTTGTCGGACATGGGACGGCCGGTGTTCAACCTCATGTGCCCGTGTGTCCTTCGCACCGCCCGGGGTTGGACAAAAAACGGCCGAACTGGAAGCCAAAGGGGACGCTGAGCCGCTATTCCAAGCAGGACGGTTTCGCCGCCGACGTGTGGCCGGGGCCGCCAGGGCTGCAGACCTGATCGCCTACAGGCGAACAGCGAGTCGCTCCCGAAAACCAGCGCCGTGAAAAATCCCGATCTTCCCTTCTGGGCTGTGTCGTCGGCCGCCATTCAACCCGAGGCCCAGACACCGGCCGCCCGCGTCGACCGACCGGCCGTCCGCATCGACCGGCCCGTGGTGAAGCCCCCGTGGCTCGAGCTTCTCGACGAGCCGCAGGGGCTGCGCTTGCGGGGTGGGGCCCTGTCCAAGATCGTCGTCAACGGGAGCGCCTACGAGTGCGGGAAGCTGGCCTGTGCCGGGTGTCGTGACCTGCTTCTGCCCGAGCACGCCCAGGTGGCCGAGGGAACCGCTGGCGTGCTGCGCATCTTCCTGGAGAAAACCCTGCATTTCCGCGGCCATCCGCCGGCCCCCCTCGACCTGCGCACGGCCCGAGGAGAAATGGGCTGCCGCTACCGGCGGGAAGGAGACCTTCTCGAGCTGGACACGTTCGGGCAGTTCAGCACGCCCGACGGCAGTGCCCGGGTGACCTTGCTGGTCCAGGTGCCGGCCGAAGTCAACGTGACTCGCCGGGCCGCCATCCCTGCGACTGGGGCGACCTTTACGGGCACGTGGTACGCCGAGGAAGGCCGCCCAGCCAGCGAAGGTTGGACCGACCTGCCCACCCGGCCCGATTCGGACCTGACGGCCGCGCCCCGCTGCGGAGGGTGTGGTTCACGCCGCACCCGCCTGTGTCTCTCCAAGGGCATCTACCGCTGCTGCATGGATTGCGACCACCGCGCCGAAGAGAAGCGGAGTTAGTTACAGGCCGTCACGATGTCCATGGCCCGCTGCAGCCCAGCGCTTCTGTCGCCCTCCACCACCATCAGCGAGACCATCAGGTCATGGGCACCGGCGGTGGCGGCGAAGGCTCGCAGCTTGTCGATACACTGCTCACGGTTGCCGTAGACCACGATCTGATCGATCAACCAATCGCCCACCTGACCCGGCGGGTCGGTGCTGCCCGCCTGGCGGAGCATCTCCGCATAGAACGGGAGTGTCGGGTAGAGTTTCAAGCGATCTCGGGCGTCGGCCCGGACCCGCGCCCCATTCTCGCTGGCGGCCAGGAAGCAGTGCGCCGCCAGCCGGGCGCCGTTCAAGGCAGGCTTCGCGCGATCGCGCAGATACGGCGCCGGACAAATCCACGCCATGCCCCCGTCGGCGACCTCGCCCGCGGCCCGGAAGCTGCCGGGCCGCAGCGCCGATATCCAGACGGGCACGCGGGGCGCGTGCAGGCCCGGCATATGCACGTGATAGTGCTCGCCGTCGAATTCAACACCCTTCTGTTCGAACGCCTGTCGAAGGATCAGGGCGACCTCCCGGGTCCTCCCCAGAGGGTGCTTGAACGGAATGCCGTAGCCTTTTTCCACCATCGGTTGGTGGCTGGGCCCAAGGCCCAGCTCCAGGCGTCCCGGCCCCAGGGCCTCGAGCGTGGCGACCTGCTGGACCAACAGCACCGGGTGGCGCGGAAAGATGGGCACAATGGCCGTGCCCAGCTTGATGCGCTTCGTCTGGGGCAGGGCCGCGGCGAAGAGCGTCAACTGGTCGCCCAGGGAGCTGGTCAGCCACGCGACCGGCACGCCCACGTCGTCGGCCATGCGGATGGCCGCCAGCATGTCGAGCGTATTGGATTCGTGCAGGGCGACCCCGAACCGGGTCATCCCGGCATGGGGCCGGGCTGTTTCGGCTTGAACGTCTCTGGCGAGCGCCACAGGCGACCCACCAGCAACTCACGCTCATGCAGAAACTCGGGCGGCAACCGATCGTGCAGGCGGAGGAACAGCTCTTCGTGCGCCAGCGTGATCGTCTTCCAATTCTCCCGGTTGATGGTCTGCATTTCGGCAAACCGTTCGAACGGCATGTCCAGACCCTGCCAGCAGATGGCGTGGTACTGCGGCATCCAGCCGAGCGGGCCTTCCGACGCCAGGGCGCGCCCCCGAGTGCGGTCGATGATCCATTCCAGGATGCGCATGTTCTCGCCATAGCCGGGCCACAGGAACTTGCCATGGTCGTCCTTGAGGAACCAGTTGACGCGGAAGATGCGAGGGGCATACGACAAAGCGCGGCCCAGATTGAGCCAGTGGTTGAAGTAACTGGCCATGTGGTAGCCGCAGAACGGCAGCATCGCCATGGGGTCGGCCCGCATCTTGCCGATCTCGCCGGCGGCTGCCGCGGTCTGCTCCGAGGCCATGGTGGCCGCCAGGTAGACGCCGTGGCCCCAGTTGAAGCTCTGGAACACCAACGGCATGTCGTGGCTCGCCCGTCCTCCGAAGATGAACGCGCTGATGGGCACGCCCTTGGGGTCCTCCCAGGCCGGGTCGATCGTCGGGCACTGCGCGGCCGGGGCCGTGAAGCGTGCATTGGGATGGGCCGCCTTGCGGCCCGCGTCGGGGGTCCAGTCCTTGCCCTGCCAATCGACAAGGTGGGGCGGAATTGTCTCGGTCATGCCCTCCCACCAGACGTCCCCGTCGGGGGTGAGGGCGACGTTGGTGAAGATGGTGTTCTTCTGGATGGTGGCCATGGCATTGGGATTCGACTGCTCGGACGTGCCCGGAGCCACCCCGAAGAACCCTGCCTCCGGGTTGATGCCGTAGAGCTGGCCGTCAGGACCGGGCTTGATCCACGCGATATCGTCGCCGACGGTCCAGATCTTCCAACCCTGGTAGACCGGCGGGGGAATCAGCATGGCGAAGTTCGTCTTGCCGCACGCGCTGGGAAAGGCGGCGGCCACGTAGGTCTTCTCGCCATCGGGCTTCTCGACGCCGAGAATCAGCATGTGCTCGGCCAGCCACCCTTGATCCCGTCCCATGGCCGAGGCGATGCGGAGGGCGAAGCACTTCTTGCCCAGCAGGGCATTGCCGCCGTAGCCGGAGCCGTAGGACCAGATGCTGCGTTCTTCGGGGAAGTGGACGATGTATTTGTTGTCGGGGTTGCACGGCCACGCCACGTCCTTTTCACCGGGGGCGAGGGGCTTGCCGACGGAGTGGAGGCAGGGGATGAATTCGCCGTCTTGCAGTACGTCGAGCACTTTCTGGCCCATGCGCGTCATGATGCGCATGTTGACGACGACGTAAGGTGAGTCGGTGATCTCGACGCCGATGTGGGCGATGGGCGATCCGAGGGGACCCATGGAGAAGGGGACCACGTACATGTT
>DASYBA010000630.1:0-3330 GCA_036501005.1 Candidatus Xenobia bacterium
CCCGGTGTTCTCCAGGTCGGCTACGTCGCTGCGGATGAGATCCATGTACTCCTCAAAGAGGGGGAGCGGCCAGAAGTACTCCCCGGCAGCGTCGGCGGCCGACAACACCATGTCCCGCAGGCGATCGTTGGACGAGAAGAGCCCGGAGGCGATGCGTCCCAGCGCGACGCCGCACGCTCCCGTCAAGGTGGCGACGTCGACCAGGGCGGTGGCCCCCAGTTTGCGGGCGTAGGCCAGGGCATCGGCCAGGGCCAGCCGGCCCTCGGCGTCCGTATTCAGAATCTCGATGGTCTTGCCTTCCATGGACCGCAGGATGTCGCCGGGTCGATACGCCGTCCCGCTGGGCATGTTCTCCGTCGCGGCACACACGCCCACCACGTTCACGGGCACTTTCAGGCGGGCCAGTGCCGTCACCGCCGAGATGACCGCGGCCGCGCCGGCCATGTCGGCATACATCCGATACATGCCCTCCGCGTCTTTCAGCGACAGCCCGCCCGAGTCGAAGGTAATCCCTTTGCCGACCAACCCCAGCACGGGCCCGTCGGCGGCGCCTCCGCGCCAGGTCAGCACAATCATGCGGGGCGGCTCCTGGCTGCCCTGGGCGACCCCGAGGAGTGCGCCCATGCCCAGCTCGTGCATGCGATCCGGCCCGAGGGCCTCGAAGCCCGCCCCGCACTGCCCCGCCCACATCTCCGCCGTGTCGGCCAACAGGGTCGGCGTCATGCGGTTGCCCGGCTCGTTGACCATGTCGCGACAGCGGTTGGTGTGTTCGGCGAGAACCATGGCCCGCCGTCCGCCCGCTTCGACGGCCTTGGCCTCCGCGGCTGGGGCGGAAAGCAGCAGTTGCTCGAAGACGTCCGGTCGATCCTGATCCTTCTCCTTGGTGGCATACTTCTTGAAGCGATACAGTCCCATGACGACCCCTTCAACGATGCAGTTGGCGGCCGTGCTGGCCTCCAGGCCCAGGTGGCGATGCGAGGGCACGGCCACGTGCCGAGCCCCGTGCCGCCGCAGCATGCGCGCCCCCCGAGCCACCGCCGACCGCAATCGATCGGCCCGGAACTTGACTTTTTCACCCAGGCCAATCACCGCCACCGGAGGCGTGGTGTGCAGAAAGTGATACTCCCGGAACTTGCCTCGGATTTCGCCCTCCTGGACCAGCCGCCCCAGCAATCCGCCAGTCTTGTCGTTGAGGCCGCGCCACTCGGCGGGCACCTCCTTGTCTCCCTGGTACCAGCCCAGGATTACTCCGTCGCAGTCGACCTGCTCGATGGGGTCATGTCTGATCTCAAGCTGCATGGCTCTCTCCTTTGCGGCGGCTTACTTCGAACCGCCGCGCCGCAGCCCTGCCCCGGAAGCTACAACTGACCCAACGTGTCGAAGACGAACCACAGGGCGAAGGCCAGCATGATCAGGTACCCCACCATCATCGGGCCCGCTCGCTCCATGCTCAGCTTTCCGGCCAACATGAAGCGAATCCCCACATAGAATCCCGCCGACAGGCTCACCAGCCAGCACATGGCCGACATGGCCAGCAGCGTCGGGTGCCCCATCAAGCCGCCAGCCGCCAGGATGGCGGCGAGCAGGCTGCCGATGTTGGTAAAGGCGCGCAGTTCGCTCATGACACCAGGATGGGCTGTATCGGCTGCTTGGATCCCTGCTGCTTCAGCTCGGGGTGATGGGCAATCAGGTAGTCTATCGCCTGCTTGAAGTGGCGGCCGTCTTCCGGCCGATCGTACAGCCGGCTGTCGATGTCCGTCGCCTTCATGCGGGCCGTCAGGTCCTCCCGCCAGGCCGTATCGTTGATGAGTCGAACGCAAAGGTCGATAAAGGCTTCCTTGGTCTCGGCCACCAGTTCGGGAAACCCCGCCTTGCGCAGGATGCCGCCTCCAATGCGGTTGTACCACTTCGTGCCCGATAGCGTCGCGATCGGGCGGCGGATATGCAGGCTGTCGACCACCGTGTTGCAGCCCCCGTAGTGGTAGGCATCCAGACTCAGGGCACCCTCTTCCATCGCAGTCATGTACTTCTGGTAGTTCAAGCCGGGCAACACTTCGATACGGTCCGCTCCGAGCGCACCCTGGAGGCTTCGGACAAAGGGCAGGAAATGGTTGACCTCCATCAGCCCGCCCCCGGAGAAAAAGCGCAGCAGCACGTGTCTGGGCGAGCGTTCCAGCACCCGCTTCATCATGCCCACCAGGGGCCAGTTGACCTTCTGCGGATACCAACTGCAGTTCACCACCAGCCGGTCCTGGCGAATCGGTTTGTTCTGCAGCTCGTAGGCCGGCTTGAGATTGGCGATGCCCAACCCGGGCAGCAGCACCACCCGTTCCGAATAGTTGTTGGACAGCTCCTCGGGCAGCTCCACCTCGGCACTGCCTATCCAGTAGTCGATATCGGAGCCAAACGTGCTGACCGAATGGCCATAGCTGGTGACCTGGATGGGGGCCACGCGCACGTTCGACAACATGATGCTCTCCATGCACATGCCGACTTCCGGGTAATACGCCATGGCGAAGTCGTTGCCCATGAGAGGCGATACATCCAGCTTGCCCTCTTTGATGGACACCTCGTGCACGGCCGAGAACAGGCTTCGATCGGTATCGGGGTGAAGCGGGCCCAGATGAAACAGCTCCAGATCGTACTCCGGCCGCAGGGCTGCCAGCCAGGTCGCCTGATTTCGAAAGACGGAATGAGAGGGAAACCAACGGTTGGTGATGACGGCAATGCGACGGGGGTCGGGCTTGTCCTTACGAGCGACCTGACTCCGTCGCAGGCTGCCTTGCAGCACGGTGTTCACCTGATACTTCAGCAGGCGATCCCGGTCTGGGTCGATATAGCTGGCGGCGAAGCACATGTGGTGAAACTGGTTGAGGTGGGTGAGGCGCGGATCGACGTAGGCCACGTGCTCGCGCAGGTGGTTCCAGCTTTCCTCGTCGACGCACGTCGAATGGTAGATACCGAAGAAGATCGAATACCAGAGCGACGTCAGCGTCGGGTTGATGTCGAAGAGCTTCTTGCGATCGATGCGCATGCGGTTGCGAGCCGAATACAGCGTCAGCACCTTTACCAGGTTGTTCTGCTGGCGGCCGAGTACCGCCAGGTGGGCATCCGTCGTCTTGAACCCGGACAAGGCGACGACGTTCCCGATGAGGGGATTCATATTGACCATGGCCGTGGCGTAACGATCCCGGATCTCGTACTCCGCCCGCGTCATCAGAAAGAGAAAACAGTTGACGAATTCATCCAGTTCTGCCTGCGTGTCGGCTGAAACCTGGATGAACGTGTTGCGACCCAGGACCTGCAGCACTCCGAGTAGCGCCGCGGACA
>DASYBA010000631.1:0-5630 GCA_036501005.1 Candidatus Xenobia bacterium
TGGCGACCAGTCCGCCGGCCAGGACGAACATGTCGACGAGGATGAGGCCGTTCTGCCAACCTCGGGCGAGAGGCAGGAGGCCCGCCCCCAGCGCCATCGCCATGGCCAGGAGGATGCCGAAGCAATCGGAGTTCGTGTACATGCCGGTAAAACGGGGTTCGGTGGGATCCAGCGGGACGCGTAGCCACGTCACCAGGCACATGGCGGCCGCGGCGGTGACGATGCCCAGGGTGACGTGGCGGAGTTCCCTCAGGGATGGGCGGGCCAGCACCAGACCCAGCAGCACGGCCACCCCGGCGCCCCAGCAGGCCAGCAGCCGATGGCTGTGAAAGGGTGCAGAGCTTGCCGCGGCCGACAGGGCCATCCAGCCCCACAGGGCGGCGGCCAAGGGGGGGCCCTCACTGCGGGGGAGGCGGCGGGACAGGAGCACCCAACCGGACAGCAAGACCAGCAACACCGCCCCGAGGAGGACCACCGGGCCCACGTCGTTGTCGTCGCTGGAGGCCAGAAAACACGGCGCCAGGCCGACTCCGATCGCGGTGGCCGCCAGCATGACGCGCCGCATCGCCACCATCAGGTCGGACCACCCCCACCGTTGCGACAACATGTCCTGGGACTCGTCAAGGGTCACGGCGACCCGGGGGCGACGCCGAGACCCGCATACAACCGGTCCAGGCTTTCCAGCATGTGTTCCAGGCTGAACAGGCTCGCCCGTTGGGCCGCCTGTTGCCCCATGCGGCGGGCTTCCTGCGGGTCGTTCCTCAGCCGGGCGAGAGCCCCAGCCAACGCGGGCGGATCGTGGGGGGGCACCAGCAGGCCGGTCTGACCGTTCTGGACCAGGTCTTGCAGGCCGCCCACTCGAGTGGCCACGATGGGAAGACCCGCCGCCATGCCCTCGACCGCCACTCGGCCCATGCCCTCGTTGTGCGACGGCACCGCCAAAACGTCCAGCGTGCTGAGCAGGGTGGGCACGTCGTGGCACTCGCCCAACAGGGTGACGCGGGACCGCAGGTCCTGTTCACCCAGGAACCGCTCGATCTCACCTCGCTGCGGCCCCTCGCCCGCAATCGCCATGTGAAAGTCGGGCACCATGGGCACCAGTTCCTGGGCGGCTCGCATCAGGTCCAGGACGCCCTTGACGGGCACCAGGCGAGCCACGCACCCAACGAGAAAAGCCTGCTGGGGCAGACCCAGCTCGGCACGCCGAGCCCGGCTGTGGGCGACGGCGTACCGCTGGATGTCGACCCCACTGGGAATGACGTGAAACTGTCGGTCCGACCCGACGCCGAGGGCCAGATGTTCGTCCCTTTCCGACTCGGTCAACGCGATCAGTCGATGGGACATGCGGGCCAGCAACCTTTCCATCTGGACGAAGGCTGCGGTCTTCCAGCGTGAGAAGTAGCTGTGAAAGACGTGGCCGTGCGGCGTATGCACGATGGCGGGAACCCCTAGCAGCCGAGCCGCCACCCGGCCGAGAAGGCCCGCCTTGGAGGTGTGGGTATGCACCAGTCGGGGCCGAGTGCGGCGCAGCAGCGCGACAATCTCGGCCAACGCCAGCAGGTCGCGGAACGGATGCGGATCTCGCACCAGGTGGCGAAGCGGCACCGTGCGAAAGGGGGCGGCCCGCGCCATGTCCCACAGGCTGCCCTCCGGGCCCGTTTCGGGTCCCGCGGCCAGCACGACGGCCTGGCCCTGGCGAGCCTGATGTTCGGCGGTGAGGATGGTATTGAGTTGCGCCCCCCCGTGCACCAACCGGGTAATGAGGTGGACGATCACGACGCGGGCTTGCTGGCCGCCTGGAACCGGATGGGGTGCATTCCCGAGGCCCTCTGCCGCAGTTCAACGAGTCGGAGGGCGAGGGCCAGACTCAAGGTTGCCGCCATGAAGAGCCCGAAGAGGACGTACGGGGTCGGACCGAAGGAATTGAACATCCACAAGGCCACGCTGCTGGCGCTGACCGAGAAGAGATAGAGCGCCAGGACAGCTTCGCGCACCGACAGGCCCAGACCGATGAGGCGGTGCGCCGTATGGTCGCGGCCGCACATCACGATAGGGTCGACCCAGCGGCGATACTTTCCATCCAGGCCCCGCAGCACCAGGATGAGCATGAAATCAAAGATGGGGACGGCCAGGATGACCACCGGCACGAGGATGGACTTGACCACCAGGCTCTCCGGATCGAGTTCAGTGCCGGGCAGACCCGACCAGTGACCCACCGCCAGAATGGACGCCACGATGTAGCCCAGGAAGAAGCTCCCGGAATCACCCATGAAGATACGGGCGGGATTGAAGTTGTGGCGCAGGAAGCCAAGACAGGCTCCAGCCAGAGCCACGGCGAGGCGGGCCAGATCCGGCTGGACGCTGCCCCAGGCGATGGCGGCCACCGTCGCCCCCACGATGAGCGCCACCCCGGCGGCCGCGCCATCGGAGTTGTCCAGGCCGTTGAAGGCACTGCTCACAAACCCTATCCACAGAAAGGTGAGCACGCCGTCCAGCACCGGCCAGCCCAGCAGGTGGAGGCTGATGCCATGGGCGACCAGCGCCGTCGTCGCGATCGCCAGCACGATTAGCTTGATGACGGCGCTGACCCCGTGCAGATCATCCAGCACCCCGGTCAGCACGATGCCTCCCGCCGTCCACAGCAAGACCGCGAGGACCGAATCCAGCTTCGTGGTGATCCCGATGGCCACCAGAAAGCCCAGGCACATGGCCAGGCCCCCCAGGGTGGGCGTGGCCACCTGGTGCTTTTTGTGGTCTGCGGCGCCCGGCTTGTCCAGCCAGCCCTGCCGGGTCGCCAGGCGACAAATGACCGCCGTGGCGGCGTCAGACACCGCCCACGATATCAGCAGTACTGTGACAATGGAATAGTTCGTCAGGGCTCCCCCTAGCGACACCACTTGGAACCCGTCAGCCCTGTGGGGGTTGCGGCTTGCGGCCGCCATAATAGTAGTAGCTGTTGTATCCGGCGGAGTAGCCGCTCTCAGCCGCATCGGTCTCGTTGAGAATGACCCCCAGCACGTTGACTCCGGCTTCCTCCAGGCGGCGTTTGAAGCGGGCCTCGGGCTCACCCTGCCAACTGCGCTGATTGACGACGATGATGGTATGGTCGGTGGCCCGCGCCAGCAGAAATCCATCGCTACAGACGCTCAGGGGCGGCGTATCGAAAATGACGAAGTGGGCCGAGTTTTGCAATTCTGCGGTGACCAGGCCGAGGGAATCGCTCGCCATCAAGTTCGAAGGGTGGGCGTTGCACGTGCCGGCCGGGAGAAAATAGAAGTTGGGCACACTGGTCTTGACCAGCGTCTCCAGCAGCGGCGTCGCCTGCTCAATCATGTTGGAGAAACCCAGCGCGCCCGAGGCCCGAAAGTAAGAGGACAAGGTGGGCCGACGCAAGTCTGCGTCGACCAGCATGACCGAACGGCCCGTCTGCGCCAGAGCGACGGACAGGTTGGCGGCCACCAGGGACTTGCCATCGTCGACCCAGGGGCTGATGACGGTAAACCGACACCCTTTATCGGTCAGCAAACTGGCGATGTTGGCCCGGATTGACCGCAGGCTCTCGGCAAATGGCGAACCCGAGAGCGTCAGAAAAGTAAGGCGCTGGGCCGGATCGTCCTGCTGCTCTTGCTGGGGGGCCATGGTTTGCGACACGTAGGTTCCTCTCAAAGATGAATACGGAGCGCCTGATAGGCCTCCGCAGCCTCGACGCCAATCTCCTTGCCTCGTATGCGAGCCAGGTCGGCGACGTTTTGCAGGCTATTCTGGTGTACCCCTGCACGTACCTGCGACGCGTGGCAGCGGTAGGCGTCAAGCTTCTGGTCAAGACAGCCGCTGATGTCGATATACACGTTGGGCGTGAAATGTTCGTGCGGCAAGTTCCACGACAGGGGAGGGTATTCGTAGAGCCAGACCTGCGAGGGCACGCACTTGGCGGCCGGATCGTGCGGTCGGCAAGCTACCAGACCGGCTCTCAGCACGGCTTCGTGATCCTGGTTGTAGGAGAGGGCCGGGAGGAGCACGACGTCCGGTCGAACTCTCTCGATGGAGAGACGGGCATCGCGCTCGACCCACGCCGTCAGATCTCGCCGCGGCATTTCATCGAGACGAAGGTGGCGATGCTCATCTTCGAAGAGCAGCTCCCAGTCGTCGGCGCCCAGCACGCGGGCGGCCGCGGCCAGCTCCTCCCGGCGTGTCGAAGACGTCGTCAGCGTGGCATCGGTCTGCACGCGCACCAGGTTGCCGACGGAGACCACCAACAGGTAGACCCTGGCGCCGGCGGCTTTGGCCCGCAGGGCCAGACCGGCGCACCCGATGGACTCGTCGTCCGCGTGGGGCGCGACGATCAAGATGGTAGAACCGCCGAGAAAACGGGTCAGTCGATCGGACATCGACGACGTCAGCTACCTTCCCGACGACTCGAGGCCACGGAGTAGCGCCCGTTTCCTCTTGTCAGGCTCTGCTTGTTCTCGCGCCACTCGGCGACCACTTCCTTGGGCAGCTTCGGGATGGCGCCCAGCACCCGCACCTCCATGATCTCCTCCACGCTGGCGGTGACCCGCATGCCCTTGGACAGGTATTCCATCACCAGGGCGGCCACCACGCCGAGCACCAGGCTGACGGCGATGGCGATGGTGAGGCGGCGCTGGAACGTCTTCGGCACCACCCCCGACACCTTGGAGCCGGGGGCGGGAGCTTCCAGCAGCGTGATGGCGCCCCGCCGAGATGCGCTCTGCTCCAGCATGCGGGCATGATACAAGCTGCCCACCAGATCCTGGTAGTTCTTGTCCCACAAGTCGATGGCCCGCTGGCGCTGGGCAAAGTCCAGGTTTTCGCGGCCAAACGATACGTTGTCGGACATGCGGCGGAGCGACAGGTCGAGAGACGCCAGTTGCGATCGGTCTTCCTTGAGTTCCGTCTCCAGGTCGGCGCGCATGCTGGCCACCTGCGAGGCAAAAACCTGGTTGAGCTCATTTTGCATGCGGGCGACCGTCTGCTTTTCGTCGTTCAGGGCGGGGGTGTCAGGCTTGAAGGTGGTTTGCAACTGTTGCAGCTTGAGGCGCTCCACCGCCAGCGACTGCTGCAACTGGGCCACGTTGCTGTTCTTGCCGTCGATGCCGCCCTGGTTGACGATAAAAGGCGGAGTGTCGCCCGGTTTGTAGTTCTTGAGCATGTCGCAGTGGACTTGGGCGGCCGCGTACCGTTGCTGCAAGAGGGCCCGTTCCTCGCTCAGGCGGGCCATGGACTTCAACTGGTCCTGATAGGCATCGGTGGCGGTCAGCACGTGGTGCTTCTCCTGCCAGTCGAGGATGTTGCTCTGAGCGTCGTCTAGCTGCCCTTTCGCCTCGCCGACCAGCTTTTCAATATATTGCCGGTTGGCCTCGTACTCCCGGGTCATGACCTCGGGAATATACTGCGACAACCCGTCGGCGACCGTCTGGGCGATAAGTTGCGCCTGCTTGGGATCGACATCGTCGGCGATGATCTGGACCAGCAGCGCGCCATTGCCTCCGCCGGTCATGGCTTTCATGTCAAGCTGGTCGCGCAAGTCGACCCAGGTCGCCTTGGTCTTGAGGTTCGGCACGACCTTCTTCTCCAGGAAGTCTTGCGAGAGCATCAACTCCTTGAGAATG
>DASYBA010000632.1:0-4850 GCA_036501005.1 Candidatus Xenobia bacterium
CGACACAGAAGCCGGTAAAGATGTTCGGCAGCGCCACGTTGATGAGCGACACATTGAGGGTGAGCAGGCCGAACGCGTAGGAAGCCAGCCCCAGGCCGAAAAAGCCGGCGCCGACCATGAGACGTGAATCGACCTTGCCGATGATCCGTCCGACGAGCATCATGGAAATGACCGCACCCAGGCCACGAGGGCTTACGGCCATGCCACTCTGCATGGCCGGATACCCCATCAAGGTCTGCAGGAGCAGGGGCAAAAGGGCGGTCGTCCCATAGAGAATCATGCCGACGACGACGATGAGGCAGGTGCCGGTCGCAAAATTCCGGTTCTTGAAGACCCGCAGGTTGACGATGGGGTTGTGCACCGACAGTTCCCACACCACGAACGCCACGGCCGCCACGCCGGCGATCACGGTCAGGGCGATGATGTAGTTGGAGTTGAACCAGTCTGCTTCTTGCCCCTTGTCGAAGACGAGCTCCTGGCATGCCAGCCAGATCGTCATGAGGGCAAAACCGATATAATCGATGCCGGTCCTGATGGCATGTTTGATGTAGGGCGGGTCTTCGATATACTTGCGCCCCATCATGATGGCCGCGATGCCGACGGGCAGGTTGATGTAGAAGATCCAGCGCCAGGAGTAGTTGTCGGTGATCCACCCGCCCAGGGTCGGACCGAGGATGGGCGCGACCACAATGCCCATGCCGTAGATCGCCATGGCCTGGCCCCGCTTCTCCATGGGAAAGCTCTCCAGCAGCACGGCCTGGGCAATGGGCTGAAGCGCCCCGCCGCCGGCCCCCTGCAACACCCGGGCGAAGACCAGGAAGCCTAGCGACATGGCCGCGCCCGACAGAAACGACGCCAGCGTGAAAATGACGATGCAGGTCAACAGGAAGCGTTTGCGGCCGAAACGCCGCCCCAGCCATCCGGTGGCGGGCAGCACGATGGCGTTGGCGACCAGATAGCTGGTCAGGACCCAGGTGGCTTCATCGGTCGTGGCCGAGAGATTGCCGGCGATGTGGGGGAGCGCCACGTTGGCCACCGACGTATCCAGCACTTCCATGAACGTGGCCAGCATGACGGAGGCCGCCACCAACCACGGATTAAAGCTGGGTCTCCACTCGTGCACCGGGGCAGGCCGCTTGGGCGGCTCCGGCACAAGCGCGGGCCGCTCCTGAACCGCCGCTCCGGTCATCGAACGCTCACGTACGGAACGACCGACATGCCGGGGCCCAGCACGATGTCTGGGGGGATGCTATCGAACACGATCTTCACCGGCACTCGCTGCACCACCTTGACGTAGTTGCCGGTGGCATTCTCCGGGGGCAACAGGCTGAAGGCCGCGCCACTGCCGGCTTGGATGGAGTCGACGTGGCCGGAGAACTTCTGGTCAGGGTAGGCGTCGACTCGGATGTCCACCGGTGCGCCCTTCCTCATGTTCTCCAACTGGGTCTCCTTGAAGTTGGCCGTCACCCACACGTCGGGGCTCACCAGGGCCATCATGTTCTGGCCGACCTGCACGACCTGGCCCGCTTCAATGGCCTTCTTCGTCACCCGGCCGTCGGACGGCGCCACGATGCGGGTGTACGCCAGGCGCAGCTTGGCGGCGTCCAGGGCGGCTTTGGCCGCTTGCACGTTGGTGCTGACGGTGCGCACGTTCTGGCGGGAGACGGCCACCTGCTGGGGCGCTGATTCGGCGTTGGCCAGCCGTGCCGCGGCCTCACCGACCGTGGAACGGGTCTGCTGCGACCGGGCCTGGGCCTCCGCGACCTGGGTCCGGGCCGTATCCGCCTGCGCCTCGGCTTGTCGCACGGCTTCCGACTGGATGCCGACGTTGGCGGTCTTCTCGGCGATCTGCGATTGCAATGACGCGACCCGCACCTGCGCCGCCGCCAGATTGGCGTGGGCCACGCGGGCGGCCGCCCGAGACTGGTCCAGCACCTGCTGCGACACGGCGTCTTGGGCGAAGAGGGCCTGGTAGCGTCGGAGATCCTCGGCGGTTCGCTGGGCCTCCGCCACCGAGGCGTGGACCGCAGCCACCTGTTGTTCGGCATTGCGGCGGGCCGTGGACACCTCTTGCTGGGCCTCCGTGAAGCGCGCCCGAGAGCTTTGCACCGCCGCGTTCGCCGCGTCGACCTGCGAGCGGGCGGTCTCCACCGCCGCGTTGGAGGCGGCGACTGCGCCGCGGGCCTCATCGACACCCGCCTGAGCCTGTTGCACCCCGGCCCCAGTCGTCGTTTCGGTGAGTCTCACGTTGAGGCGGGTGGCGCGCTCTTGTTCCTCAGCCTGGTCCAGGTTGGCCTGCGCTGACTGGACGGCTACCTGGTAGTCGGCGGGATCGATCTCGACCAACAGGTCGCCCTTGTGCACGATCTGATTGTCCAGCGCGTGCACCCGCAGCACCTGCCCGGCCACCTTGGGGGCGATCTGCACCACGTCTCCGTCGACAAAGGCGTCGTCGGTGTCTTCATGGCTGCGCGCATAGGTCCAGGCTGGGAGTCCCCAGATCAGGGCCACGATGACGACCACCACCAGGAGGCCGATGAGGGCCATACGGCGGCTTCCGGGGCGGGACTGGACAGGGGGCTCGGGCGGGGTGTCAACTGGCATGCAAAAATTGTCTCCTGAAAGCCGGCCTCAAAAACTGCTGCCCACCAGGGTGCGAAGTTTGACGAGCAGCTCGGCCAGGTGCTGCTTGTCGACGTCGGAAAGCCCGCTGACCAGATCGCACATGGTGGCGGCGTGTTCGGGGTGAGCCACTTGCAGCAGCTTCTCCCCTTCGTCGGTCAGGAACGCCCGCCGTGAGCGCCGGTCGCTCGGATCTGGCACGCGCCGCACCAGCCCCTTGGCCTCCAAGCTGTCGACCAGGCCGGTGACGTTGGCCCGGCTGGTGACGAGAAGCTCACCGATTTCGTGCAGCGGGCAGCCTTCCTGTCCACTCCGCTGCAAGATGCGGAGCACATTGTAGGCCGCCACCGAGATGCCGTGACGGCCGAGGGCCCGGTTCATCACCGTCTGCACGGCATCGTACGCCAGGGCGAGGTTGATGAGCACTTTGCAGCTCGGCGCATCGACGTCAGGACGGGTCAGCACCTGCTCATAATAGGTGACCCTTTTGTCGGTCGGCATATCGTTAACAGCTTAACAATCAAGCACCTGATTGTCAAGCGGTTAAATGTTAACGACGGCGGCGCAGGAGCCCCAACACGATGCCCCCGGCGCCCAGCAGGCAGAGCGCGCCCACGGTCAGGTTGGGCTTCGAGACCTGCCGCTCGAGGGCGACCACCCGCTCGTAGGGCAGAGGACTGATGATGAAAGGCTGGCCCGGCTCTGACTGCAGGTCGGGGGTCTCGCCCTCCAGCACGACCTGGCCGACCACCGTCACGCGGGCGTGCTGCGGAAACTGCCACAGGCGCAGGTGGGCGGCGGCACCGGCCCGGGCGGGGAGGTCCGGCAGGGTGGGCAGAAGCGTCAGCGCGGGGTACGGTTGATCGATGGCGAGCTGGGTGTCGACCTCGGGGGGCCAGAAGCGGAGATCGATATCCTCGGTCTGCAGCAACACGGAGACGGCCCCGTCGACCAGGCGCACCCGGGGCGGCGACACCATGTCGTAGGCCGGCTCCGGCGGGTTCAGGCCTTGGCCGTGCAGCACGTCTCGCCAGTGGACGGGCCGCTCGGCCGAGCTGCCGGTGTCGATCTGGAGTCGCTGCAACGCGACGGGCTGGCCGTCGTCTCCCACCATGTCGCCGGTGGTGCGGACGATGGGGTGCTCTGCAGCCCGCTGGGCGACGTCGGACAGCGGCGTCAGCGGCAGGCTGGCGGCTTGACCTGTGCGGGTCAGAAAGAAGGCGGCCACCCCCAGGAGCGAGCCCGCCAGCATCACCCGCACCAACCACCACAAGCCTCGTAGAACCCGACGCACGCCTCGTTCTTGGCTCACCGCGACGGAAACCCTTTGCCTGGAACTTTGTGACAGGGGCGCCGGGTCTGCTGTGGCATGCGATCGATCGTGCTCCTCCTGCTGCTAGCTCTCATTCCCGTCCAGGCCCAGACGAGCTCGCTGGTGGTCCAGCCCATCCTGCTCCGCCGCAGCCGTGACCAGGTCGACATTCGTACCGAGGTCCGCAACGTGGCCGGGGCGGCTGTCGAAACGTCCTACCAGGTACGCCTGCTGGCCCGCACCCGCGCCTCGGAGCCGTGGCGGCTGCTGCAAAGCTGGGACCTGGGGAAACTGCCCGCCGGCCAGCAGGTGGACCGGGAGTACATTCCCGTTCCGCCTGGGGATCCGGCCTTGGGCCATCGGCACCCCCACCTGCGAGCGGAGGTCTGGATGAACGACCACTGCGAGTCCTCCACCGAAACCGTGTGGCAGGAACGCTGACGGTCCCTCCCTGAACCTTTCTGACGATGGAAGCGATAGCGGCGCCGGAGCACGTTCCGGGCGCCATGGCCGAGTACCAGCCCGGGGAGGGGGCGTTTGACGAACTGAAAACCCCGCAGGGGGAGATTCGGCCTCACTGGGCGGTGTTTCAAAGCATCCTGGAGGGGCTCGGCCCGGCCGAGACCCGTCGGCGATGGGAACAGGCGCGGCACATGGTGCGGGACAACCGCGTCTGCTACAACCTGTCCGTCGAAGGCCGGGCTCGCACCCGAGTGTGGCCCCTCGATCCGTTCCCGCTGCTGCTGGACGCTGCCGAGTGGGAGAAACTGGCCGCCGGCCTGTCGCAGCGGGCGCGCTTGCTGAACGCCGTCCTGGCAGACTGGTACGGGTCCCAGCAGACCCTGCAGCGGCGCCTGGTCCCGCCTGAGGTGTTCTTCGCTGGAGAGGGGCTGCTGAGGGCGTGCCACGGCCTGCC
>DASYBA010000633.1:0-13887 GCA_036501005.1 Candidatus Xenobia bacterium
CTGGATCTGGACCCACACGATGCCGGGGCCTATGAGAACCGGGCCGCAGCCTTCTACTGCCTGTGGCATCCGGAAAAGGCCATCGCCGACGTCAATCAAGCCATCCGACTGCGGCCGAATCGGGCCGGATACTACCTCAGCCGGGCCATGAACCACGTGGCCCTGGGGGAGCTCTCGGCGGCCAAGGATGATTACGACACGGCCATCCGCCTGGCGCCCACCTACGCCGAGGCCTACTTCCGGCGGGGGGTCGTGCTGCGAGGCCTGGGTCGAACCGCCGATGCCCAGAAGGACTTCGATCACGCCATCAAGCTGGATCCCGGTCTGCGCACGCAATTCCAGGGATTACCGGAGGTCTGGTGATTTTTTATTCCCACCGGCCTGGATAATAAAGAGTAGCTGGACGGAGACCCTGCGGGGCTCTGCAGTCGTGCTATGATGCAGAGCATGAACGCTATCCCACGTCCGGCCAGGATCCGCAGGATGCGGCCCCGAGTCTCGCTCATCGCGCTGGCCGGCGCTCTGGGCAAAGTGACCGTGACGCTGACCGACATGGCCAGTCGCTATGGCTTGACGACCGACCAGATTACCGCCAAGACTGGCGTGACGGGGCTCCGTCGCCTGGCATCCGACGAGTCTCTGGTGGAACTCGGAGCCGACGTCGCTCGCCGGGTTCTGGCGGCGCACGGCGTAGGTCTGGACCAGGTCAGGGGCGTCTTTGGATCGTCGAACCCCACGGCCGAGACGCTTCTGCCCACCTTCACGGCCCTCGTCGCCAATGCCGTCGGCCTTCGCAACGTCATCGTCGACCACGTCGGCGTGGGCTGCTGCGGCGGCCTGCAGGCCATGCGCAACGCCTGCAACCAGTTGATCGTCGACGCCTTGGCTGGGCGGGTCTCCTTCTATCTGCTGGTGGTCGGCGACCAGACCAGTCGCATTCTCGATCCGCAGCGCAAACAGACGGGCACCCTGTTTAGCGAGGGCGTGTCGGTGGCGCTCTTGACCAACGCTCCCGGGGTTCGACACGGCTACCTCGTCGAAGCCATCGGCACCAAGAGCCTGTTGGGCGAGGCCCTGCAATCCCTGCGCCTGCGCAACCCCTATGCCGGAGACGTCCATCCGCTCGAGATGGAGGGCGCGAAGGTGTTCGAATTCGGGGAGCACATCTTCGAGCACTTCCTGGACCTGGTCGGCAACGACATCCCGCAAAACTGCTACATCGTGCCGCACCAGTCCAACCTGCGCATGCTCGAGGCCATGACCCGCGTGGCGGGTTTGAGCCCCGATCAGGTCTACGTCGACGGCACTCGCACCATCGGCAACACCTCGCCGGCGGCGGCCCTGTTGGGTTTGGAGGACGCCTTGCGGAGGGGGTTGGTCAAAGCGCCCGTCCCCGTTCTGCTGGGGGCTTTCGGCGCTGAACTGCAGGTGGGTGCCGCCCGCCTGCGCTCGCTGGGCGATCCACAACGAATGCTGGTGGCATGATGCATCTTCCCGCTCGCATTATCGGGACCGGCAGCCTCTTGCCGGGCCGTGCCTACGAAACCGCCGAAGTGGTCGCCGCACTGGGGCGCGACGACACCGCCGGTCGCTACGAGCGCAAGTCCGGTATCTATCGCCGGCATTGGGCGGAGTCAGGCACGCTGATGGCCCCCCTGGCCGCGGATGCAATAGGGGCAGCCCTGGAAATGGCCGGAATGGCCGCGACGGAGCTCTCTCGTATCATCATGGTGCGGTCGGTGGCGGGTGATCTGATGTTTCCAGCGACGGCCAATCGGGTCGCGGCGGCGCTGGGACTGTCGGGATCATGCGACTGTTTTGATTTGAATAACGCGTGTATGGGATTTCTCACCGCCATGGACCTGGCGGCGCGCTGCGTGGCCACTGGCATGGGGCCCGTCGCGATCGTGGCGTCGGAGATGGGCTCGCGTTTCATTCGACAAAGCGAGCACCGCCCGTACCTCGTCTTTGGCGATGCCATGGCCGCGGCCATTATCGGTCGGGCAGGACCTCAGGAGGGCATTGAAGCGAGTTATTTTGGCAACGACGGTACTTTGCCGAACGACGTGTTCGCCGAGGACCCGTCGCTGACCGGGCAGCGCGAGTATATCCAGTTTGCCAAGAGCAGCACGGAGATTTTCGATATTGCCTTCCGGGCCATGGCGGCGGGTATCGAAGGGGTCCTGGCCCGGGCCGGGGTGTGCATGGGTGATGTCGACTGGGTCTTGCCGCATCAGCCCAACGGGGCCATGCTGGACTTGATGGTCGAACGCCTGGGCGTCGACCCGGCCAGGACGGTGCGGGTGGTGCAAGACGTCGGCAGCGTGGGCGCCGCCTCCATTGCTTTGAGTCTGGATCGCTTGCTGCGGTCGCGGGCGGTGCGCCCGGGCCAGCGCATTCTGCTGGCGGGGGTGGGCGGAGGCGTATCGTATGGGGCCGTGCTCTATCGAGTAGGAGATATCGCCGAGAAGGTCGAGGGTATGCCGTGAGCCAGTGGGCCGTCGTTCTGGGGGTTTCAGCGGGCACCGGGCGGGCCATCGCCCGAGCCGTCGCAGAGCAGCACGACCTCGACGTCTTTGGGGTGCATCGAGGGCACCATCCTGAAGACGCCGCACTGCTCGCTCACGAAATCAGGTCACTGGGCCGCCGGGCGGAGTTTCGAATCGACGACGCCGGGACGGCCGCACATGCCCAGGTGGGTGCCGATCAGGTGCTGGCGGCGGCCGGGCCGCGTTCGATCAAGCTCTTCGTGCATTCGATAGCCAACGCGTCGCTGGGCCGCTTCACGGTCGGAGAGGACCGCCTGGTGCCGAAGCAGTTTGCCAAGACGTTCGACTCCATGGCGCATTCGTTCGTCTACTGGGCCCAGGCCATGCTGGACCGAGACCTCCTGGCGCCGGGGGCCCGTTTGCTGGCGTTGACGAACCCGCTGCACGAGTCGATACTCTCGCACTGCGGCCTGGTGGCAGCCTCCAAGGCGGCCCTCGAAATGTACGTGCGCTACCTGGCGCTGGAGTTGGGACCGCTGGGCCTTCGCGTCAACATGCTGAAGTTCGCCACGGTGGTCACGCCGGCCGTGGCTCGGGTTTACGGCGAGAGCGAACTGGCCCGTATCGAGGCGGTGCACCGCAGCATTATTCCGGCCGGTCGCATGTGCACGACCGACGAGGTAGGGGGCTTTGTGAGCCTGCTCCTGGATCCGCGGGCCGAATGGGTCAACGGCGCCACGATCGACTTCACCGGCGGCATGACGCAAAGCCTGCTGGACGTCGTCCTGATGCGGCGCGCGGGGGAACTGTCAGGTTCCTTGTGACAGCCCGTTGGATCCGCGCGGCCTGGCTGGGCGTGTGGCGCCTGGCCCAACGGTATCATCGCTACGAGGTCGAGGGCTTCGAACATCTCGGCGGGCCCGCTGCGCTGCTGGTCGGATACCACGGTCGGGGCGGCGCCCTGGACTTATGCATGCTGACGGCCACGGTGCACGACCGGCTGGGGTACCTGCCTCACGGCATCATCCACTCGTTCTACGAGAGTTCTCGCTTGTTTCGTCCCATGGTCGACGCCCTCGGATTTGTGCCGGGCGACGGGCCGAAGATTGTTGAGGCTGTGGCTCGAGGCGAACACGTCCTGGTGGAGCCGGGGGGCAACCGGGAAGGCTTGCGGAGCTTCCGGCAGCGGTATCGGGTGGCGTGGGGAGACCGAATCGGATACGTTCGCCTCGCGGTGCGACACGGCTTGCGGATCATTCCCATCGCGGGGCACGGCATGGACGATACCTACCTCGGCCTCAATGACGGCTACGCGCTGGGAAAACGGCTCGGGCTGCCTCATCGACTGCCGCTCTGGTTCGGCATCGGCATCGGCGTGTGGCCGCTGGCCCTGCCGTTTCCCGTCAAGGTGAAGCAGGTCATCGGGCCGCCCGTCGACCCGGCCGCCGAGGGTGCCCACCACGTCGACGACCAGGAGGCGTTGGTCCGGGTGCACCGTAAAGTCGTGGGTGTGGTCCAAGGTCTGCTGGACAAGTCAAACCGTGTGCGTTGACTCGGTCCGCGGCCTGTTGGACATGGTGTCCTACCCGGCCATCGGCTACCGCTGGCGGAGCCGATACTGGGCTGCCATCCGCACGGACCTGCGGGGCAAGGTCTGCGTCGTGACAGGGGGCAGCGAAGGGATTGGCTATGGCATCGCGGAGGGCTTGGCGGCGACCGGAGCGACCGTCGTCATCGTGTGTCTGGATCCCCATGTCGGCGAAGCCGCCTGCGGGGCGCTGGGGGCCCATCTTGAAGTGGGAGATCTGTCCAGCATGGAGGCGGTTCGCAACGTCGCGGCCCGCATCGGGGCACGATTCGGCCGCGTCGACGTGCTGGTCAATAATGTCGGTTGCGTATTCCGCACCCGGCGTCAGTCGGCAGACGGCGTCGAGCTCACCTTTGCCACCAACGTGCTGAGCGGCTTTGCCATGACTCGGGCGCTGCGACCGTGGCTTCTAGCGGCTGTACCGGCGCGGGTGGTACATGTCGGATCGTCGGCCCAGTATCTCTGCCGGGTCGATATGGTAGAGCTCTTGGGACAGGGCCGATGTTACTCGGCTGACGCGGCGTACGGGCGCTCCAAGCGGGCCGTCGAGGAACTGAGCCTGCGCTGGGCGGAGCAGCTTGGGCCCCAGGGCATCACGTCAAACTGCATGCACCCCGGGCTCACCTTGACGCCAGGGGTCGCCCGAACGTATCCGCTATACCGTCGAGTGATGGGGCCTTGGCTGCGGACGCGGGCAGAAGGTGCGGACACTGCGGTGTGGCTGGGGGCGTCCCAGGCAGCGGCGCGCGAGAATGCTGGGTTCTGGTTCGATAGACGCCGGCAGCCTGAACATTTGTTTTCCTGGACCCGGGCGACGCGCGGCGAGGTCGACCGCCTATGGTCCGAATGCGAGAGGCTGTCGTCGTGAAGGTGCTCCAGACCGGTGGGCTGGATCTACCGCTCGAGGCGCTGACGGCGCGGCTCGACGAGGCGATCAGAGAGCTTGCCCCCGAGCCCCCGGATCGACCGATCGTCTTGACGCGCCCAGGAACCCCCGTAGAGGAGGGCTGCCTCCCAGTGGTCGTTTTGGAAAGCCCTCCGCCCGCTATCGGACCGGCCTCGAGACGATGGTCTTCGATGGTCTGGAAGCGGCTGCCGGCGTTTGCCCAGAATCGCTGTCGGGGCCAGGTGCGAGTTGTTCCGTATACGGATGTGGCGCACGAATGTCGAGTGAGACTGGATGTCAAGGCTATCGCTACGGGCTCGCCTCTGGAGGAGTTGCCAGCACGGACCCGGGAGTCCCTGCGTCGGGTGGCGAGGGCCCTGACGGGCAAGCAGGTGGGCATAGCCCTGGGCGGCGCGGGGGCGTGGGGGCTGGCTGGCGCCGTGCTGATCCAGGAACTGGAGAAGCGGGGCGTCCCTATCGACATGATTGCCGGGTCCAGCTCGGGGGCGCTCATCGGGGCGCATTATTGCGTGGGCGGAAGCGACGGCATCGAGCGGCTCGTGAGTCGGGGCCCCGAGCTGTCCCGTACGATGTGGATGATGTCGTTCACGTCGGCCATTGCGGAGGTCGGTTTTGACGAGGAACTGCTGGGGGCACGACTGGAAGCGCTCGAGATTCCGTTGTTGCCCATCGTATCGAACCTCAGCAAGCGGCGTGCCGAGGTCATCGTCGAGGGGAGCGCGGGGTTGGGCATTCGGGCCAGTGTGTGCGCCCCGGGGGTGTTCGGACCGACGCTGATCGGCGATCAGGTGTACGTCGACGGCGCCATGACCGACAACCATCCGACAGGCCTGGTCGAGTCGCTGGGAGCGGCGCTGGTGGTGTCCGGCAACTTGCTCCCTGCCGCGCGCCTGCGGGTGGGCCAGCACGAGTCCAGCACGTTCTGGGGACGGGTGGCGGGCAACCTGGATCCGATAGGGCGCATGAACGACACGGCGGCAGCGCTGGCGCTTTTCGTCCACATGGCGAGTGCGCCCGAGCCGTCGCCCCACCACATCACCTACGAGCCGGAGGCAGTGTCGGCCCCCCTCTTGCACACGTTCGAATACAACAAGGCGGCGGCCATTGTGGCCCACGCCCGCCAGGACCGGCTCCTGCACGCGACGGTCGACGCGGCGGAGCGGGCGTGGAAAGGGCTGCTGATGGGACGGCGCACCTAGTTCTTGCCGGTGGCCATCCAATCGTCAAGTTGCTGATTGAACTGGACGCCGGCCGGGTTGGTGATGACGAAGGGCTTGAACACGATCTTCCCCTTGCCCAGGGGACGAACGGCGGCCAGGGCCGCTTTCTGGTCGACGGTGGTGAGGAGCGGGGTGCAAGACGAGTCGGGGGCGACCGCCGACACCGTGTTATCGGGGTACAAAAGGGCCGCCACGGTCACAGACGTCAGCCACTGGACGGCGGGGTGACGGCCGGTCGACATGGCATCCATGACCGCCACCGGCCTCGCATCCTTGCCGAACTGCGTGGTGGTGGACTGCGCATTGCCCGGCGCGACCGGCTGGGCATGAAAGCCGAGACGAGCGGCGACTTTGCAATCGTATACAATGAGGCAGTGGCCGGCCTGGACCCACTTGCTCAGCTTGTCGACGTCGGCGGGCGATAGCGCCGCGTCGTCCACTTTCAGGGCGTAGACGGCATCCTTGGCCAGGTGTGTGAGGTCCGCCGGACTGACCAGGTCGACGACGTTGAGCGCGACGGCCCACAGGGCACCGGCCAGGAGAAGCATCAAGGGGATCAGTTTTCGCATACCACTCACTATAACGGTAGAAGCCCCCTACCGCCATGGCCCTTTTTTTCTACCGGCGCTCGGTGCGGAGGGAGAGGCGGGCCTGCGCGGCCTTGACCACCGTCATGGTGCGGCGACGCACCTCTTCGGTGGTCACCTGCTCGGCCAGCGCGGCCTGGGCCTTGGAGAGGGACTCTTCGGCCGCAGCCCGATTCACTTCGTCGACGGTTTCGGCGAACTCGACGATGACGGTCGCCTTGTTGTCGTGGATCTGCACGAAGCCTTCACCGCTGGCGAAAAGATGCGCACCGTCGCTGGTTTGCAGCCGGGTATGGCCCGGGTCCAGCAAGGCCACCAGCGGCTCGTGGTGGGCCAGGACGCCCATCTCGCCGCTCGCGCCCGGCAGCGTGAGCGCACTGGCCGTGCCCTCGTAGCGGACCTTCTCGGGGGTAACGATCTCGACTTTGAACTCGGCGGCCATGGCTTAGGTCCCGCTGCCCATCTTCTTGCCCTGTTCGATAGCCTCATCGATGCCGCCGACCATGTAGAAGGCCTGCTCGGGCAGGTGGTCCAGGGCGCCGCTGATCAGCTCTTTGAAGCCCCGCACGTTCTCCTTGATGGGCACGTACTTGCCCTTGCGGCCCGTGAACTGCTCGCCGACGAAGAACGGCTGTGACAGGTATTTCTGGATACGGCGGGCCCGGCCGACGATGATCTTGTCGTCTTCGGACAGCTCTTCCACGCCCAGAATGGCGATGATGTCTTGCAGGTCCTTGTAGCGCTGAAGAATCTCCTGCGTGCGCCGGGCCACGTTGTAGTGCTCGTCGCCCAGGTATAGGGGTTGCAGCAAGGTCGAGGTGGAGGCCAGCGGGTCCACCGCCGGGTAGATGCCCATCTCGACGATCTTACGATCCAAAACGGTGGTGGCGTTCAGGTGGGTGAACGTGGTGGCCACGGCCGGGTCGGTGATGTCGTCGGCGGGCACGTAGATGGCCTGGCACGATGTGATGGAGCCTTTGTTGGTCGAGGTGATCCGCTCTTCCAGCAAGCCCATCTCGGTGGCCAGCGTGGGCTGATACCCTACTGCCGACGGCATGCGGCCCAGCAGAGCGGATACCTCGGCGCCCGCCAGCACGAACCGGAAGATGTTGTCCATGAAGAGCAGCACGTCCTGCCCCTCTTCGTCACGGAAGTATTCGGCCATGGTGATGCCGGTGAGTCCGATGCGGAACCGCACGCCCGGCGGCTCGTCCATCTGGCCGAACACCATGGCGGTCTTGTCGATAACGCCAGAGTGCTTCATCTCGAGCCACAGGTCGTTCCCTTCACGGGTGCGTTCGCCGACGCCCGCGAAGACCGAGAAGCCGCCGTGCTCGGTGGCGATGTTGCGAATCAGCTCCTGGATGAGCACTGTCTTGCCTACGCCGGCGCCGCCAAAGAGGCCGGTCTTGCCGCCTTTGCTATACGGGGCCAGGAGGTCGATGACTTTGATGCCCGTCTCCAGCATGTTGTGCGTAGCGCCCTGGTCTTCGTATCGGGGGGCTGGGCGATGGATGCTGTATTTCTTCTCGAAGGCGACGTCACCGGCTTCGTCGATGGGCTCTCCCAGTACGTTGAACACTCGTCCCAGGGTGCCTCGGCCGACGGGCACGGAAATGGGCGCCCCGGTGTCGCTGGCCTCCATGCCTCGGTACATGCCGTCGGTGGAGCCCAGGGCCAGGCAGCGGACCTTGTTGTTGCCCAGTTCGCCGGCGACCTCCAGGTGGAGCTCCGGCGCCAGGCCCTGCTTGGCCGCACCCTCGCCTCGCTTGATGACGATGTCGTTGTAGAGCGACGGCAGCTCCGCCGGGGGGAACTGGACGTCGACGACGGATCCGATGATCTGAACGATTTTGCCGTTTGCCATGGGCTCTCCTTATTTCCGCAGCGATGCAGCGCCGCTCGAGATTTCAATCAATTCGCCGGTGATCTGGTCCTGCCGGGCCCTGAAGTACTGCAAAGTCAGGCTCGACGCCAGTTTGTCGGCGTTGTCGGTGGCGTTCGACATGGCCCGCAAGCGGGCCGTCAGCTCGGCGGCCCGGCTCTCCAGCAGCACCAGGAAGAATGTGGCCTCCAGGTAACGGGGAATGATGACGCCCAGCGCCTCGTCGGGCGATGGGTCGAACGTGTAGGGAACGGTCTGCTTGCTCTTCTTTACCCCTTCGCGGGTGAGCGGCAGGACCTGCACCAGCTTGGGGGCCTGGGTGGCAACGCTGATCATCTCGGTGTACAGCAGGTGCACCTGGTCGACTTCGCCCTGCAAGAACGCGTCGGTCGCGATCTGGGCAGCCTCTTGCGCTTCCGCAAAGATGGCCTTGAAATTGACCGTGCTGTGGCGAACGGCTACCTTGCGCCGCTGGAGATAGCGTAGGGCCTTGCTGCCGAAGATGAGGACCTCGACCTGAGCTTCGTGCGGCGGTTTGCCGATGAACTGCTGCGCGCGCTTGAGCAGATTGGAGTTGAAGGAACCGCACAGGCCCTTGTCCGAGGCCACCACCACCAGCATCACCTTCTTGACCGGCCGGGAGGCCATGAGCGGATGGGCCGACTCGCCCAGCGCCCCCACCAGGTCGTCAAGCACCTCGCCCAGTTTCTGGGTATACGGTTTGGCGGCCTTGAGGCGCTGCTCGGCCTTCTTGATGCGGGCCGCCGCCACCATTTTCATGGCCTTGGTGATCTGCTGGATGTTGCGGACCGACTTGATGCGGCTCTTGACCTCTCGAACGCTGGCCATTCGCTACTTGGCCTCGGCGCTGAAGGTCTTCTTGAAGGCGTTGACGGCCTCTTCGAGACGCTTGGCCTTCTCGTCCGATAGCGCCTTGGTTTCCTTGATGCTGTCGAGAATGTCGGCGTAGTTTGACTTCAGGTAGCTGAGGAACCGGGTTTCGAAGGCCTCCAGCGAACTGACCGGGAGATCGTCGAGCATGCCCCGAGTGGCCGCGAAGATGATGCAGATCTGATCCTGTACCGCCATGGGGGCGAACTGCTTCTGCTTGAGCACCTGCACGACACGTTCACCGCGGGCGAGCTGGTCCCGGCTGGCCTTGTCGAGTTCGTCGGCCGACAGCTTGGTGAACGCGGCCAGGTTTCGATACTGGGCCAGGTCCAGGCGGAGCTGGCCGGCGACCTGCTTCATGGCCTTGATCTGGGCTGACCCACCGACTCGGGAGACCGATAGACCGACGTCGACGGCCGGGCGGATGCCCTGGTAGAACTGCGACGTATCGAGATAGATCTGGCCGTCGGTGATGGAGATGACGTTGGTGGGAATGTAGGCCGAGACGTCGCCGAGCTGGGTCTCGATGATGGGCAGGGCGGTGATGGAGCCGGCGCCCTGCTTGTCGCTCATCTTGGAAGCCCGCTCGAGGAGGCGAGAGTGCAGGAAGAAGACGTCGCCGGGGTAGGCTTCACGGCCCGGCGGACGACGCAGGAGGAGCGACATCTCACGATAGGCACGGGCGTGCTTGGAGAGATCATCATAGACGATGAGAACGTCCTTGCCCTTCTTCATGAAGTACTCGGCCATGGCGCACCCGGCGTAGGGAGCCAGGTACAAAAGAGACGGCGGCTCGTGGGCGAAGGCACTGACCACAATGGTATACTTCATGGCGCCGTGCTTTTCGAGGGTATCGACGACCGACACGATGGTGTTCGTCTTTTGTCCGATACCGACGTAGATGCAAATGACGTTCTGGTCGTGCTGGTTGAGAATGGCGTCCACCGCAATGGCCGTCTTGCCGGTCTGGCGGTCACCGATGATCAGTTCTCGCTGGCCACGGCCGATAGGCACCATGGCGTCGATGGCCTTTAGACCCGTCTGCATGGGCTGAAACACCGGCTGTCGATCCACGACGCCCGGCGCTTTGTTCTCGACGGGGCGCTTCTCGGTCGAGTTGATGGGGCCCTTGCCGTCGATGGGCCGACCCAGCGGATCGACCACTCGGCCGATCATGGCTTCACCGACCGGCACCTCGACGATGTTGCCGGTGCGGGTGACGACGTCGCCTTCCTTGATTTCCGTGTCCCGTCCCAGCACGACGCACCCGATGGTGTCTTCTTCGAGGTTGAACACGATGGCGTAGACTCCCGTGCGCTCGAAGAGCAAGAGCTCGCCAGCCCGGGCCTCGGACAGGCCGTAGATGGTGGCGATGTTGTCGCCGACCTGGATGACCGAGCCGTAGTTGACTTCTTCACTCTCCGGTCGGTAGTTCTCAATCTCGCGCTTGAGAATATCGGTGATTTCTTCTGGGCGGATGGCCATAGATTAGCTCCTACGTGGGTTTTTTCCAGGTGGCGCCGCTACCTTCTAGCGCGCGTTGCATGCCGCTGAGACGGGAAGACAGGCTGTTGTCGAGCAGGCGGTCGCCGATGCGAAGCACGTAACCGCCCAACAGGTCGGGGTTGACTTTCCAGGAGGTCTTGACATTCTTGCCGGTCTTCTCGATGAGGGCCACCTTGAAGGTGGCCTTCACCTTGTCCGACATCGGCACGGCGGTCTCGACCTCGGCGTCGATGATGCCCTGGCTTGCCTCCAGCAGCTTGCCGTACTGTCGAACGATCTCCGACACGTAGGCCTCACGCTTCTTGTCGACCAGGAGCGACAGGAAGTTCAGGACCCACGGGCTCTGCTTGGAGAACAGGTCTCGCAGGATGCGCTTCTTGACCGTATCGGGCACGTTGGGGGCCCGCAACGCCAGCGACAGTTGCGGGTGCAACGTGAGGCTGGTGTCGACCGCGTTCAGCTCTTTTTGCAGAACGGCGGGGTCGCCCTGCGACTGGCCCAGCTCGAAGAGCGCCGAGGCGTATCGCTGTGCGACGGCCTCATGCACCATGAGAGGCGCCTGCCTTCAACATCTTCTGGACGATCTGCTGTTGTGCGTCGGCGTCCAGGTTGTCAACCAGCAACTGCTTCGCCATGGCGACCGAAAGGTTGGCCACGTGGCTGCGCAGCTCGGACATGGCCCGTTCCCGCTCGGCGCGGATTTCGGTGTTGGCCTTGTCCAGCAGGCGCTGTGCTTCCTTACGGCCGGATTCGACCAGCTCGTTTTTGATGCGGTCGCCTTCCTTCTGGCTGTTGGTAACGATGCCGGTGGCTTCCTGTTTCGCTTCGTTCAGCCGGCTCTCATACTGCTGCTTCAAGTGCTGGGCCTCTTTGGCCGCGGTGGCGGCGTCGTCGAGGCTCTTCTTCACGGTCGCCTCGCGGTCGGCCATGGCTTGTTGCAGCGGTTTGAACACCAGCGGTCGGAGCACGAAGTTGTACAGAATGTAGAAATTGAAAATCTGTACAATGACCGTGAGCGGCGTGATCTCCATTGGTGGGCTCCTTAGTTAGTGGAAGAGCAGAATCAGGCTGACCACGAGTCCGTAGATACACAGGGACTCGATGAAGGCCAGACCGAGAATCATGACCTGCTGAATCTTGGGGGTTGCTTCCGGGTTCCGCCCGATCGATTCCATGGCGCCGTTGACGGCGGAGCCCTGTCCGATGCCGGTTCCCAGGGCTGCCAGGCCGATCGCTATGCCTGCCGCCAGAAATTTCATTGCTGTTGTGATATCCACGATGGTTCCTCCTTGGTTGATGAGATTTTAGTCGTGCACGGCCACTGCGTGAGCTATGTAGCTCATGGTCAGGAGCGAGAACACGAAAGCTTGAATGAAGCCGGCCAGGGTGCCCAGACACACCACGAAGAGGAGCACGGCCCAAAGGATGAGGGCCATGAAGCCAAAACCGAGCAACCCGGCGACGCCGGCCCCTCCGGGTGCCAGCGCGTGAAATGCTTGTCCCGAGAAAGTGCCCACCAACGCGAGGATCTGCGTCTTGGTCTGGTGCTCGCCGAAGATATTGCCGAACAGCCGGAAGGTCAGGGACAGGATGCGAGCCAGTTCCTCTACGATATTGAGGAAGATGAAGAGGAAGAGCAGTGGGATGAGCAGGAACCGCATGGCCCCCTCCATGCTCTTGGACAGCATCGGCACGGGGTGCACGTAGTGGCTGAGCCAGCCGAAGAAGCCACCGCCGTCGTGGTGGTGCTCGTGATCGTGACCGTGGTCGCCCGCCTCGTGGGTGTGGCCGGGCGCCGGCTCGAAGGCCTTGAGAATCCCCAGGCCCATGAAAGCGATAAAGGAGACGATGGCCATCGCCAGGGTCACATCGGGGCTCTTGGTCGCCGGTTCCAGCAGGGGGGCCAGGGCCTGCGCCTGGGGGAACACTGGAACCAGCCAATCGAATACGTTGGGGATGAGCCCGACCCAGTTGGAGACCAGGACGTACAGAAAGATCGCCATGCAGAAGGGGACGTACTTGCGCCCTTGCGGGCCCATCAGGCTATCCGCCAGACCCGCGTGCCACTGGTAGATGTGTTCGAAGAGCGCCTGGGTCCCTCGGGGCACCCGCTCGGCCTTGGGCATGCCCACCCAGGCCACGACGGTGAGAATGAGGGACACGGTCACGCACGAGATGATGACCGCCGGCTCAATAGGCATACCTGCTATTTCTACACTGGCTTCCACGACGAGAACCTTCCTGGTTGCTGTGCCTCCGAAGAGGCTGCTTACAGCTTATTCAAAAACTTTCACTTGTCAAACGATCGGGGCCGCTGGCTAGCCGACGCTTGCTCTGGGCCGGAACAGCCACCGACTGATGGTCCACCCCAGGGCGAGGCCGACGATCATGGAGAGCGGATCAGCCCCCAGACGGCGGATGGCGAGCCCCACCACGGCGACCAGCACGCCCTGGCGGACCGCAGCCCCGCTGATGTAGGCGGATTTGCGGGAAGCCGGGTTGCGGGTCAAGAGACCCTGCAGCATGCGTCGGACGAACCAGCCGTAGGCCAAGCCAGTGCCCAGACCCCCGAGGATGGAGACGAGAACGGTCATCCCTTCATGAACGGCTTCAGCAGTCGTATGGCGCCTACCAGTGCGGCGATCAGGCCGAGCATCAACCCGATCAACGCACCCGCTGTCGTGCCCAGATGCTGGTCCACCAGGTGGCCCAGCCAGTACCCTCCCACGATGCACCCGGCGATGGTGGCGCCCAGGGAAAACACCAGACCCACGGCTTGCAGACCGCCAGACGAAGGTGGTGGGACCTCCTGCT
>DASYBA010000634.1:0-1730 GCA_036501005.1 Candidatus Xenobia bacterium
AATGTCGTTTTTCATCTCGTCGAGTCGATATCCGACGGCCAGCCGGGCGGCCAGCTTGGCGATGGGAAAGCCCGTCGCTTTGCTGGCCAGGGCAGAGGATCGACTGACCCGCGGGTTCATCTCGATGACCAGCACCTCGCCCGTGGTCGGAGACACCGCGAACTGCACGTTCGACCCCCCGGTCTGGACGCCCACCGCCGCCATCACGGTGCGGGCCTGGTCACGCAGCCGTTGGTACTCCCGATCGGTGAGCGTCATGGCAGGGGCCACGGTGATGGAATCGCCGGTGTGCACGCCCATCGGATCGATATTCTCGATAGAACAGATGACGACGAAGTTTCCGCTCCCGTCGCACATCACTTCAAGCTCGTATTCCTTCCAGCCCAGGACGCTCTGCTCCACCAGCACGCTGTGTACGGGCGACTCCTGCAGCCCGAAGGCCACCTGTTTCTCCAGCTCGTCCTGATCGTTGGCGACGCCGCCGCCGCTCCCACCGAGCGTAAACGACGGACGCACCAGCAATGGATAGGATCCGATACGCTCGGCGATGACCACCGCCTGGGCCACCGAGGTCGCCACCCCGCCCTGCGGACATCGCAGACCGGCGGCTTCCATGGCTTGTTTGAACAGGGCCCGATCTTCGGCTAGTTGCATGGCTTTGACGCTGGCCCCGATCAACTCTACGCCGTGTCGTTGGAGCACGCCGGCCTCCGCCAAGGCCACCGCCAGGTTGAGCGCCGTCTGCCCGCCCACGGTGGGCAACAGGACATCGGGGCGCTCCTTCACAATGATGCGCTCCACCACCTCGACGGTCAGCGGTTCGATATAGGTGGCATCGGCCAGCTCCGGATCGGTCATGATGGTGGCCGGATTGCTGTTGACCAGCACCACCCGATAGCCCTCGGCTTTGAGCGCCTTGACGGCCTGGGTGCCGCTATAGTCGAACTCTGCCGCCTGGCCAATGACAATCGGCCCTGCTCCCACGATGAGGATGGTCTTGACGTCGTCTCGCTTCGGCATATCTAACCCGCCCTTTGCTGGGAACGGGCGTCGTGGCTCAACCAGCGCTCGAAGATGCCCACCGCGTCGTGCGGGCCCGGCGCCGCTTCCGGGTGATACTGCACCGCCATCACCGGCAGCGTGCGGTGGCGGAACCCCTCGCAGCAGCCGTCGTTCAAATTGACGTGCGTCACCTCTGCCTCCGGCGGCAACGCGTCGACGGCGAAGTTGTGGTTGTGAGCACTGATCTCGACTCGACCGTCCAAGATGTTGCGAACCGGCTGGTTGCCGCCATGATGGCCGAACTTGAGCCGGTAGGTCCGAGCCCCGATGGCTTGCCCCAGAATCTGGTGCCCCAGGCAGATGCCCAGGATGGGCACCCGGCCGAGCAACTGCCGGGCCGCCTCGATGGCATAAGGCACCGCCGCGGGGTCGCCCGGGCCGTTGCTCAACAGCACGCCGTCCGGCGACCGTTCCAACACAGCCTTCGCCGGCGTCTGGGCGGGCACGACGGTGACGCGGCATCCGTGGTCCACCAGTTGGCGCAAAATGCTATACTTGACACCGAAATCGTACACCACGACGTTGAGAGACCGCGGCCGACGCCCGCCGGCCCGGAACGTTCCCGGCGTGCCGTGCGCCCACTCGTAGGACGAGGCGCAGGTGACCGTCGCGGCCAGATCCACTCCGTCCAGCCCGTCCCAGGCCCTGGCTTTCACCACCAGTTCCTC
>DASYBA010000635.1:0-9116 GCA_036501005.1 Candidatus Xenobia bacterium
AACCCGGCCCTGGAGGAGGCCCTCGTCGCCCTGCTGGTCGTCGCGGCTGCCGCGGCCTGGCGCTTCTGGCCTCGTTTTCGCCGTTGGCGAGACCAGGCCCGTCACGATCAGCAACTGCTGCAGACCATCCTGCAGCACAAACCGCCCGCAGCCCAGGGCGAGCTGACCATCACCACGGGCCAGACCTTGATCGGCCAGAACGGCTCCTACGTCCTGCTCCGCCTGCTGGGCAAGGGCGGCATGGGCGCCGTGTACGAGGCGGCGGCCACCGGCCTGGTCGACCGCCAGGTGGCGGTGAAGGTCATCCAACATGGCGGCTGGGACGACGAGGACCTGCAGCGCCGCTTCCTGCGCGAGTTCCAGGCGTGCCGCAACCTCAATCACCCCGCCATCGTGAAAGTCCTGGACTGGGGCGTGTGCGCTGCTGAGACGCGGAGCGCCCCCTTCATGGCCATGGAGCTTCTCAGCGGCCGCACGCTCCATCACGTGTACCATGAGGCGGGAGGTCCCGTGCCGCCCGCGCGGGTGGTCCGCTGGCTGCTGGAAACGTTGCAGGGTCTGCGTATCGCCCACCAGGCGGGCATCATCCACCGCGACATCAAGCCGGACAACCTGATGCTGACCGAATCGCGCCACATCAAGATCATGGACTTCGGCATCGCGCACCAGCACGACCAGGCCCTCACCAAGAGCAACGTCGCCATGGGCACCCCGCTTTACATGTCGCCAGAGCACGTCAACGCCCAGAAGGTCGGCCCGGAGAGCGACATCTACTCGCTCGGCATGGTCGGCTACGAACTGCTGTGCGGCCGCCACCCGTTGGAGGACAACAAGAACGACTGGGCGTGGAACATCCTCGCCCGCATCCTGACCGAGCCGGTGCCCCATCTGCACACCCTGAACCCCAACATACCCGACGGCCTCGCCCTCGTCATCATGAAGATGGTCGAAAAGGATCGAAAAGACCGCTACCAGACCGCGCCAGACGCCACCGCCGCCCTCATCGCTTGTGGCGTGCCGGCAGAAACATAGCTACAAGGTAGACTGGAAGCGGCGCAGGTCATCGGCGGCCCGCTCGAAGACCTGACTCAGACGCTCGATCTCGGTCGCCTCTGGCACCGCCTTGGCATTCTGCAGGCGATCGCACAGCTCGGCCAGGCGGGCGGCCCCCATCTGGGCACTGGCCCCCTTGAGCTGGTGGGCCGCCGAGCGCACCGCCTCCAGGTTACCCTCCGCCTGCGCTTGCGAGAGACGCCCCAACAGGCTGTGGGCTTCTTCGTTGAAGGTCGAGAGCAGCCGCAGCACGGCCGCCCGCCCGTTCTCGCCACTGGCCGCCCGGCGAGACAAGCGGTCCAGCGCCCCTTGCGCCATCTCGATCGGGAGTGGCTGGCTGGGCGCGCCTGCCCAGCGCTGCACCACGTTGGCCAACCGCTCCAGCGAGATGGGCTTGGAGAGATAATCGTCCATGCCCGCTTGCAGGCAGCGCTTCCGATCTCCCGCCATGGCCCGGGCCGTCAGCGCGATGATCGGCACCCGACGACCCGTGCCTTCCCGGGCTCGCACCGCCTGGGTCGCCTGGTAGCCGTCCATGACCGGCATCTCGCCGTCCATCAGCACCACGTCGTAGCGCCCCGCCGCCAGGGCGTCGACGGCCTCCGCCCCATTGCCGACCACGGTGACGTGGCAGTCCAGCCGCTCCAGCATGTCGGTGGCGACCAACTGGTTCACCCGGTTGTCCTCCGCCAGGAGCACGCGCAAGCCGTGCAAGTCCGGCGGCCGGACGGGCGCTGACGTGGCGGGAGCTGCCGCCGGCGGCAAGACCAGCCTCAAGATGAAGCGGGACCCTTGACCCACCACGCTCTCGACCGACAGGCTCCCGCCCATGCCCTCGGCCAACCGGCGGGCGATGGCCAGGCCCAGTCCGGTGCCCCCGTACTGTCGCGAGGTGGAGGCGTCGGCCTGGGCAAACCGCTCGAAGATGGTGGCCAGCTTGTCGGGCGGAATGCCGACCCCGGTGTCTTCCACCGTCACCTGGGTGGATGGGTCCAGGGTCTCGACCGCCAGCACGACGTGGCCGAGATGGGTGAACTTGACGGCGTTGCCCACCAGGTTGTTGATGATCTGCCGCACGCGTCCGGGATCGCCACGCACCCAGTGCGGGCTGGCGGTTTCGTCCCGCACGAGCAGCTCCACCCCGGGCCGCAGGCGAGCCGAGAGCAGCTCGCCCACCTCCTGGATGAGGGCCGCCAGATCGAACGGAATCGATTCGAACTCGAGGTGGCCTGCCTCGATGCGGGAGAAGTCCAATATGTCGTTGAGCACCAGGAGGAGAGACTCGGCACTGACCCGGGCCAGGCGGGCCCGCGCGGCTTGTTCCGCACTGAGATCCGAGGCTTGCAGGAGTTCCAGCATGCCCAGCACACCGTTCATCGGCGTGCGGATCTCGTGGCTCATCATGGCCAGAAATTCCGACTTGGCCTGGTTGGCGGCCTCCGCCTGCTGGCGGGCCTGCTCGAGCTCCTCCACCAGGGCGGCCCGGGCTTCGGCCAGGGCTCGCTCCGCCCGTGCCTTCTCAGCTTCCAGCTCCTGCGCTTTGAGCGCGTCGAGAATGCGGCGGTTCTCCTGCTGCAGGAACTTGCGGCGCAGCAGCGCCCGCAGACGCCCCTGCAGCACCGACGGGTCACTCGACTTGCCGACGAAGTCGTCGGCGCCGGCGTCCAAGGCCCGCGTCATGTCCGCCTTCGACTCAGCCGCCGTCAGCATCAACACCACAATGGGGTTCATGTCGCGCACCCGCATCTCATTGAGCACCCGACAGACGGCAATGCCGTCGACGTTGGGCATGAAGAGGTCGACCAGCACGCAATCGTAGGACTGCGAATGGAGCTTGGCCAGGCCTTCCTCTCCACCCCCGGCGGTGTCCAGCACGAAGCCGGCCGGCTCCAGCGTGCGCCGCAGCAGCTCCAGGTAGGTGGGACTGTCGTCGATGGCCAGGAGGCGAGCCTTGTGCACGTAAGGTCGAAGGCGCGCCAGCCGGTCGCCCACCTCGCGGAGCAGGGCGTCCTCGTCCGGCCCGATGACCAGGACGTCTCCCTCCAGCTCCCGGGCCAACAGCTCGTCGGCCAGCACGATGTCGGGACGGTGCATACCCAGTTCGACCCGGGCGGCGACCACCGAGTTGACCCAGGTGACTTCCCACCCGGCCAGCTCCAGCCGAGTCTGGATGCGCACCGCCCGAGTCGCGGAGCCCTCGACCAGCAGCACTTTATCCCTCATCGGGCCAGCTCCAGAAGGCGCCCGCCGACCTCCCCGAGGGGCAAGGACTCGCACACCGCCCCCAGCCGCACGGCCTCACCCGGCATGCCGTACACCACTGCTGTGCTGGGATCCTCGGCGATGGTCCAGCCGCCGGCCTGGCACAGGCGCTGCATGCCCTCCGCGCCGTCGGCGCCCATGCCCGTAAGCAGCACCCCCACCCCCTTCGTCCCCAGGCTGTCGGCCATGGACTCGAAGAGGATGGTGCCTGACGGGCGCTGGCCGCAGCACAAGGGTTCGGCGGTCAGGCGCAGCGTGCTGCCGTCGACCCGCACGTGGCGGTCGGCCGGCGGCAGGTAGAGGTGGCCGGCACGGGCCGTTTCGACATCCTGGATGGTGCGCACGCGCATGCGCGTCTGCAGGGCGAGCCAGTTGACGAAGCCGTCCAGGAAGGTGGATCCGATGTGCTGCACCAGCACGACGGGCATGGGATAGTCGGCATCGAGGGCGCCAAGAATGCGGGTCAACGCGCTGGGGCCGCCGGTCGACGTCACCAACCCGACCAGGCTGTACGGGCCTCGAGGGGCGCGGGGGGAGCGCACCGACAAGACCCGCGGACGACGCTGCGTGACCACCTGCACCTCGCTCATGATGGCCAGTTGGGTGCACATCTGCGAGCTCAGCTCGTCAAAGCGCGGATGCTTTCGTCCCGGCGGCTTTTCCACCACCGACAAGGCCCCGGCGCGGAGGGCATTCATGGTGATGGCCAGCTCGGGCGCCTCGATGCTGGCCGACACGACCACGACCGGCGTCGGCTTCTCGGCCATGATGCGCTGGGTGGTCTCGAACCCGTTGAGGCCGGGCAGGCGAATGTCCATGGAGATCACGTCCGGTGAAAGCTTGTGGACGAGACGCAGGGCCTCCTCTCCCGTGCCCGCCGTGCCGATCACCGACAAGCGCGGGTCCCGGCCGATGACGTCGAGCAGCAGTTCGCGCACCACCGCCGAGTCGTCCACCACCAGCACGCGGCGAGGGTTCACAGGAGCTGCTGGACCGTTTCAAGCAGCGCCCTCTGCTCGAATGTCCGCTTGACGATGTAAGCGTCGGCCCCCAGTTCGAGGCCCCGAGCCTGGTCCTCGGGGCTCTCCAGCGAGGTCACCATGATGACCGGCAGGCGAGCCAGCCGCGGATCGGCCTTCAGACTGGCCAGCAGGCCGAAGCCATCCAGCCGAGGCATCTGGACGTCGACGATGACCAGGTCGACGTCGGTGGTGCGCAGGACGGCCAGGGCCTCCAGTCCGTCCACGGCCACTCGCACCTCGTAGCCGTGCGATTCCAGAATGCCTTTCTCCAACGTGCGGGTGGTAAAGGAGTCGTCGACCACGAGAACGCGCCGGCTGGCCTGGGGCTCTGGCACGGGGGCGGGCTCGGGGACGGCGGCGAGGGGGGCCGCCGGCCCAGCCTCGCGGGCCGCCTCCAGCAGGTCGGCCGGGGTGACGAGGAGCGCCACCGACCCGTCCCCCAGAACCATGCCGCTCTGGCACCGCATGCCGGCCGGCAGCACCGGACCCAGCGCCCGGGTGACGCCCTGGTGTCGCCCCACCAGCGCGTCGACGGCCACCGCCAGCCTACGGCGACCGGCCTTGACCACGAGGACCTCGAGGTAACCCCCACTGGCCACCGGCTGCCCCTCGCCGAACAGCAGGTGGCCCAGACTCCAGATGGGAAGCGGGCCGGCCGGAGTCGACAGGGTGGCCTGCCCCAGCACCGTGTCGACCTGCGCGAGGGGCACCCGATAGAGCCGATCGATGCCGCCGATGGACACGGCAAAGGTCTGGTCTTGGCTGGTCACCAGGAAAACGGTCTGCAAGGAGACCGCCAGCGGCACGCTGAGGGTGAAGACCGTACCCCGCCCCGGCCGACTGTCTACCAGGACGTCCCCCTGCAGGCGGTCGGCGGCCATCTGCACCACGGAGAGACCGATGCCCCGTCCGGCCACCTCGCTGACCTCCCTCGCGGTCGAGAATCCGGGCTGAAAAAGGAGGGGCACCACGTCGGCCAGGGTCGGAGACGCCGACCCCACCAGACCGCGTTTTTCGCCGACAGCGGCGGCCCGGGCGACGTCGACGCCGGCCCCGTCATCTTCCACCCGCACCACCAGCGTGGCGCCTCGGGCCTGCACGTCCAAGGCGATGCGCCCGCGCTCGGGCTTGCCGGCGGCCCGTCTGGCCTCGGGGCGTTCGATGCCGTGGTAGGCCGCGTTTCTCAACAGATGCAGCACGCCGTCCTTGATGCCCTGCAAGACTCGTCGATCGGCCTCGACGTCTCCGCCCTCGAGGGAGAATTCATAGGTCTTGCCCAGGTCCCGCGCCAGCTCGCGCATGAGCCGCGGAAAGCCCTCGAAGACGGTGCGAGCCGGCACCAGCATGAGGCGGCGGGCATCGGCCGAGAGCCGCGAGCCGCTGTGCGACAATGACCAGCTTCCGTCGAGCTGGCGCCGCTGGACCTCCCGCAACCTGTGGGCCATCGCCTTCAGCAGCGGGTCCACGGTCTCCCGGTCCCGCGCGGCGTGGGCCGACTGCAGCCGATCCACCGCCGATCGCAGCTCGGCCAGGTCGCGGGACAATCCTTCCTGGCGCTGGCCTTCCTGAGCCAGCATGGCGGTCGAAGCCAGCAGACGGTCCATGGCCGATACCGAGACCCGCATGCTATCGACCGCTTCCTGGATCGTCGACAGGCGTGGCGCGGGACGCTCGGCGGGGGGAGCCGCCTCGACCGTCCCCAGGAGCTGGTCCAGCGCGAGCTGGGCCGCTTCGCTGCCCGGCTCTCCCGCCACCGCGGCATCGATGGCATCGAGCGCCACCTCGAGCACTCGGGCCGCCGCCGCTTCGATGCGGAGCTCGCCTCGGCCGGCCCGCGCGAAGACGGTTTCCAAGCGGTGCGCCAGGCCCTCCACCGCGTACATGTCCACCGCGCGGGCGGCACCTTTGAGGTTGTGGGCATGCCGCAGAGCTGCCTGCAGATCGGGGGCGCCTGCCCGCGCCAGCTCGGTCAGGGTCGATCGCAGCGCGTCGAGGTGCTCCGGATACTCGACCCGGAAAGCGGCCAGGACGCGGGCGTCGACGTCCTTCACACGGAGAACCGCTCAACCGCCTGCCGAAGCTGCCCGGAGAGCGCGCTCAGGTTGGCGGTGGCCATGTCCAACTGGGTGATGCCCTGAGAGTTCTGCTGCGACGCGGTGCGGATGCTCTGCAGCGCGATGGTGACCTGCTCGAAGCCGATCTGCTGCTGGCCGGTGGCGGCCACGATCTGCTGGAAAGCCTGCACGCTCTCCTGGGTAGTGGCCGAGCCCTGGCGGATGATGCTCTCGGCCGACTCGGTCTGGAGGCGGCCCGCTTCGACCCGCTTGACGGCCTCTTCGGTCAGCATGACGGAGCTGTGGATGCCCTTCTGGATGTCGCCCAGGAGCGACCGGACCTGAACCGTCGACTGCTTCGCCTGATCGGCCAGGTTCTTCAGCTCGCTGGCGACCACCGCGAACCGGCTGCCCTCTTCGCCGACCGACGCGGCCTCGATGGCGGCATTGAAGGCGAGCAGGTTGGACCGCTCGGCGATGTCGTTGACGGTCATGATGATGTCGCCGATGGCCTGCGTCTTGTCGCTCAGGGCCACGATGTTCTCGGCCACCACCTCGACCTGCTCGCGGATGGTCTCCATGGTGCGAGACGTGTTCTGGGCCGCCTGCTGGCCCGTCACCATGGCGGTGGAGGTGGCCTGGGCGGCCGAACCCACCGACTTTGCCTTGTCGGCGATCTGGGCGCCGGAGCGGGCCACCTCGTCCATTGTCGTGGTCGTCTCCTGCACCGCCTCGAGCTGCTCGGCGAAACTGGCCGATTGCTGTCTCGCGGAGGCCGAGATCTGCGACGCGGCTGCACTGATGTTCTCGGCCGCGGTGCGAGACTGTCCGGCCAGATCTCGCCAGGACGCCAGCATGCTGTTGAAGGCGGCCACCAGTTGCCCCAGTTCGTCCTGGGTACGGATGGGCAGCTTGTCCTGGCGAAGCTCGCCCGATTCCATGCGCCGGACGGCCCGCATGAGGTCATCGAGGGGGAGGGTGATGTTGCGGGTGATGGCCACGCCGATGAGGGTCACCCCCGAGATGGCGATGATCATGCCCAAAAGGAGAACGTTGCGGGCCTCTGCTCGGGCCAGGTCGGCCGCCTGGGACAGCTCGCCGAGGCGGTCTCGCTCGATACCTTCGAGGTCGTCCAGCGTTCGCCGTATTGCGTCCATGTCTCGCTTGCCTCGATCGGTGAGCACCTCCGGCAGCGCGGCATCGAGGCCCCCTTTGCGGCGAAGCTCGATGGTCGCCTGCAGTTCCGCCTTCTTCGCTTCCACCTGGGGCGCCAGGTCGTCGACCCCTCGTTGCGCCCGCGGATCCGCGATGGCGGTCTGGCGAAGACGGGCCAGGTCGTTGTCCAGCCGGGTGACCCCGGTCGTGTAGGGCTCCAGGTAGTCCTCTCGACCCGTCAGGAGAAAGCCCCGCTGGCCCGTCTCGGCGTTGAGGGCGGCACTGTAGACGTCTTCCAGAAGCTGCAACGTCTGCTCGGATCTGTCCACCTGGCCGGCGGTCACCGCGAGTTGATTGATGTTCCACAGCGCCACCACCACCTGCACCACCATGATGGCGATGGCGAAGGCAAAGGCTGCGGCCAGCTTGCGTCCGATTTTCCAGTCCATGGGCTTACTCGGCCTTTCTCATCGGTAGGGGCTGCAGCGATGGGTGCGACAGGATGCCAGTCACCGAAAGCACCCGTACATCGTCGGCCACGCCCAGAATGATGTGCTCCGGCGGGGCGGTGAAGACGGCATGCGCGGCCGGCAGGCGGTGCAGGCCATCGACCGTGTCGACCGCCAGCCCCAGCTCAGGAGCCCGGGTCAGGAGCAGATAGCGGGGCGTGCCGGGGGGACGTCCCAGCAGGAGCGCGGTATCGACGGCCAGCCGGATGTCGCCCCGCAGGTTGACGGCACCCAGCACGGGAGGCGGCGCTCCCGGGACCCGGGCGACAGGGGGCAGGGGCAACACTTCGATCAGACCCCGCAGGTCGACGCCACACGCCTCGCCCGCCACGGTGAAGACCAACACGGAGATGTCGGCCGTCGGCGAAGCCAGCGAGCGATTGGCCAGCAGGCGGGCACGCTCCCGCCAGATGGCTTCCAACTGGCCCAAAGATGGATGCCCCGCCGATTCGAAAGCTTCTTGCGAAGCGGCCAGCCGCTGCTTGATGGCTTGCCAGTCGATACGCACCCCATGCCAAGTACGCTTGAAGGAGTTGAACTCCTACCCCGATTCCCGCAGCCGCTATGCTCCGCTTCGCTGGCGGGCCCCACCTCCCAATCGATTCAGCCTGATGAGGTCGGCCAGTCCTACAAAAGTTCGAGATGCATGGTGGCCAGATCTCGCACTGCCTCGGCCGTGAGACCCTCGGCCAGGACTCGGTCAGACGCCGTCTCGGCCAGCAGGCGCAGGGCGTTTTGGAAGCAGCGGCGGGCTCCCGCTGCATCGTGTCGCCGTCGGAGCAAGAGCCCCAGGTGATAGTGGGCCAGCACGTAGGTGCGATCGAGATACAAGGCCTGTCGTAGAAATCGTTCAGCCGCCGCTTCGTGGCCCAGTTGCTCTTCCACCAGGGCCATGTGGAAATGCAACACGGGGTCCAGGCGGTGGGCAGCCAGGAGCGACTGGCACACCTCTCGGGCCTCTCCCCAGTGCCCCGCGTCCATGGAGTGGCGAACCGAGGCCAGATTGGGTTCCGGGGGCGGGGCCGGGGGCACCTCGACGGGGGCCGCCACCTCCGTCCACA
>DASYBA010000636.1:0-3874 GCA_036501005.1 Candidatus Xenobia bacterium
AGCCACCTGTGCAATGGCCTCGGAGGCACGGTGCAGCTTTGCTTTTGCACTCTCCGCGACCTCACCCACGGTAGACTGGACCGATCGCTGCAGCCGCAGTCGCTGCTGGTTGAGAAGATTGGACTCAGGCCCCGTCACCGGCAGCATGAGGCCGATCCCCAGGCCGAGACACAGACACAGGCCCCCCACCATGAAGGGGTTGTCATGGAGGAACTGGCCTAAGCCCTCCCCCATGCCCTGCAGCTTGTCGGACATCATGCCAGCCGTGTCCTGCGCCATGGACGAGGCCGAACCTTGCAGGTCCTGGGCCTTGTGCTGGGCAGTAGACAGCATGTCGTGGGTCTTGTTCGACACGTCGGACATCAGGCATGACGCCTTGTCTGACATGCGAGACGCCAGATCCGAGGCCTTGCCCTGCGCATCCGACATCTTGTCCTTGGCCAGCGAGCTGGCTTTGTCCACCAACGGTGCAGCCTTGGACTTCACGGTGGGTCCAGCGATAATCCAGGCGACGCTGAGCCCAGCGATGCTGGCCGCGATGGGATTGGCTTTGATGGTATCGATAATCATGGAAACTCCTTTCATTGTACCCGGGCGGGCATCCGACGAACGCCATGCTCGGCGAACGTCAGTCAGACGGTCTTCGGCCGCATCCATGGCGTGGATGACAGCCAGGCTACCAGCCTGGAGGTAAGGCGACAGGGCGTCGACCAGACGATGGGTCTGGCCGCGCACCTTGTCCCGCACGCCGTGCACGGTGCCCTGTACCTTGTCCTGCACGCCGTGCACGGCGCCTTGCACTTTGCCGATGGTGGCGTCGTGTACGATACGAACCGTATCGGTCGCCACGTCATGCACCGTCGTCTTCGCCTCGTCCAGCGTATCATGGATGGCGACTTTCGCCTCCTCCACGTGCGGTTGCAAGGCGTTCCAGACGGCATTCACGCCAGCCTCGGCGACGCTGGAGGTGGCTTCCTTCAGAGACTCCAGGGTGACCCGATCGTGGATCTCATCGACCAGGCCGTCCATGCGGGCCCGGGTGGTTTCGATATGGAGACGGACCTGTCGGACCCTCATGTCGGGATCGTTGTCTAGTGGAATATTTTCTGCAGCCATGCGGCGTCCTCCTTGACCGTCTGGATAGTCTGTTGCGGCACGAAACTCACGTGCTTCAAGCCCTTGACGCCGGCCAGGGACAGCCCTGCGCCCACGACGAGTAGCACCACGGCTACGATCAGGGCTGAAAGCCAGAGTGCCAGTCCTAGCTGAGCGAGAATCAATACGATGGCGGCGAGCAGCACCAGCCCCCCACCTATCGACAGGGCGCTGCCAATAGCGACCTTGGCAGCGTCGCGCTCGGCCGCTGCCACGCTCTGCGCCAACTCTGCCTTGGCCAGCGCGATTTCTTCCCGCACCAGCACGGCAGACTCCCGGGCCAGTTGCGAGACAAGCTGGCCGAGACCGCTGTCGGCGTGGGTGGGCGGTTGTCCTATCGACATGTCAGCCCTCCCGGGGCAGCGTCGTTCCCTTGAGGAAACGCGCCATCATGAAGCCACCCAACAGCATGCCCCCCAGGAAGAGGGCGGGGCGTTCACTCGCATAGGCCTGGAGCTGGCTCGCCAGGTCGGCCAGCTCCCTGGAACGGAGCAGATCCGACCAGTCTTGCAGCCGGTCGGCCACCGAGCGAAGGTAGGCGCCGGTCAGGCCATGGCTATCGAGATCCTGGCCGGTGTGTGCCAGCACTTCGCCAATGTCGCCGATGCCGTCGGCCAGTCGGTCCTTCTGGGCGTTGACCTTCTGGTGAAATTGCTGGCGGGCCTGGTCGACGATTCTACGGGCGGCGTCGGTCGCCTCGTGCGCCATGTCCGATATCGGTTGTTTCAATTCTTGCACGGGTTCCTTGAGTTGCTCTCCAAACTCGTCCACAAAATCCTCCTTAGGGCACGCTGGGACATCGCCGCCAGGTCGAGGATATCGCCGCCAGGTCGAGGACCCTCGGCGCAAACGACCCGACTGGCCCTGCTCTGCCTCACTTCCTTTAGATACCCACGTGGCATGGCAGAAAAACTGTTTCGACTGCTGACCCGGAGGGGCATGTCGTATAAGGAGGAGAAGCCCATGAAAGAGCACATCACGCCGTCTGGCAACACCAAACGCGAGCCGGATCACCAGGGAACCGCCCGCATTCACGAGTTGCTGGCCTCCGGGCTGGAGATGGAGACGACCCGTCCGCTAGACGATCCGTCTCAGTAGTGGAAATACTGTACGAAGTGGAAGAAGACGGGAGCGGCATAGACTAGCGAGTCGACCCGGTCCAGGACGCCGCCGTGACCGGGAATAAGCTGGCCGAAATCCTTCACCCCGAAATCCCGCTTGACCGCGCTCATGACGGCCCCGCCAAAGAAACCGGCCACCGTGATGAGGGCCCCCACCGCAATCGTTTCAACCACGGAGAACGGGGTCAGATAGCGCAGCAGAAGGCTCACGGCCACCGCACTGGCCGTGCCCCCCACGAACCCTTCCCACGTCTTGTGGGGGCTGATAGTGGGCAGGATCTTGTGTCGGCCCAGCGTCTTGCCCCATACGAATTGCAACACGTCGTTGATTTCGACCACGAAGATCAAGAACAACACCATGGCCCGCCCCGTCACCGCACTGCCGGCCGGGGCCGGACAGGTCACCATGTAGGCCAGGTGGCTGAGCCCAAAGACAAAGGCCATCAACCCCCAGTTCAACTCGGCTGCGGCCTGCACGAACCCGCTGGCTTCTCGAGACAACACCAGGCCCATGGGAATGACGAGGAACACATACACCGGGATGAAAATGACGAACATCATGTACCACCCGGTGTGAATCCACCAATATTGTATCGGAATCGCCAGCACGCACAGCAGGCGGGCGGTGCGGTCGGCAGGCCGCTCCGGCAAGAGGCGCAGGTATTCACGAAACGCCACCAGGCTCAAAATGCAAAAGAAGGCGGTCGACATGGATCGACTGACCACGACTCCGACAAAGATGAGCGGGGCCATGACCCACCAGGCCCAGATGCGCGCCCGCACCTCGCCCAGGCGCATGGTCGGCTTTACCATGCCCAGCCCCCAGGTCACGGCCGTGGCCGTCACCAGGACCCCCAGCACGAGGTGGGCCAGTCGGCCGATCAGCTCTGCCTCCGTCACGTCTCGCGCACGGCGGCCATCAACCGGTTGAAACAGGTGCGAGCCGCCAAGAGCGAAGCCCCCCAGAAAATGGCCGGCCAAACCCACCGCAAGGGCCGGACGATCCACGTGAGGAGGACCAGCACGCCCACCAGGGCCGCCCGATCGCTCTTGCCCATGGGGCCGTCGTAGCGCCGGCTGCCCCCCAGAGCCTGCCCCAGTAGACCGCAGAACTCGGTCAAGGCCGCCAGCAGCGCAAAGCACGCGATCGAGGCTTCGGCCGGCGGGTACACAGCCCCGAGCGGCAGGTAGAGCAGCAGGTCGGAAAGTACGTCCCCGAGCTCGTTGAGCGCGGCCCCCAGTCTCGACTGGCTGTTCTGCTCGCGGGCCAGCATGCCGTCCAGGGCGTTGAGGCCCATGCGCACGAAGAGCCAGAGCGGCATGAGCAGCCAGAACGGACGCGCCGCGCAGAGGTAGAAATGCAGACCGACGAGAGCCGACCCGGCCAGCGCGGCGAGGGTGACCATGTTGGGGGTCACCTGACGCCGTGAGAGCTGCCCCACCAGAGGCTTGAGAAGAGCCTGGAAACGAGGCTTCAGGTCGTAGACGGAAGCCATCCTAGTCGTCGTAGCTGAGGCGCGGGTACCACCCGGTGCCCCGACCCTCGGGCAGCATGTCGAACAGGTTCCAGAGCGGCCAGATCATGTCGACGTGGCGCT
>DASYBA010000637.1:0-3161 GCA_036501005.1 Candidatus Xenobia bacterium
TCTCTCCACCGGCAACTACAACGACCAGACGGCCCGCATCTATACGGACCTCAGTCTCTTCACTTGCCGGCAGAGCTTCGGTGAGGACCTCACCCATCTGTTCAATCTCCTCACCGGCTACGCCCGGCCGCCCAAGCTGCGGGAATTGATCCTCTCCCCGACCAACCTGCGTAACGAACTGGTGGCTCGCATCCGCCGGGAGGCCGAGCACGCACGGGCGGGGCGGCCGGCCCGCCTCATTCTCAAGATGAACGGGCTGTCCGACCAGACCTGCATCCAGGAGTTGTACCAGGCCAGCCAGGCCGGGGTTCGCATCGACATGCTGGTGCGGGGCATTTGCTGCTTGCGGCCGGGCGTGAAAGGGATGTCCGAGAACATTCGGGTCGTCAGCATTGTCGACCGTTTTCTGGAACACGCCCGCATCTTCTACTTCGAGAACGACGGCCAACCGGAGTACTTCCTCACCAGCGCCGACATGATGGGGCGCAATCTGGATGGCCGGGTGGAGGTGATGTTCCCGGTGCTCGTGCCAGCGCTGCAGGCCGACCTGTGGGACATCCTGCAGGTCCAACTGGCCGACCGGCTGAAAGCCCGCCTGTTGGACCCTGACAGCACCAGTGGGCGCCTGGCAGACGGCGAACAACTCCGATCGCAGGAGCGCCTCGCCGAAATGGCGCAAGAAAAGGCGCGCAAGGCGCAGGACGGTTTCCTGCCGCGGCCGACAAGACCTGGAGAAAGACGAATCCCATGAGCTTTTCCATTGCCCAACCCCCGCTCCCCCGCAACGAAGCGGTCCGAGACTATCGGGCCGGAACCCCGGAGCGGACCAGCCTGCTGAACACCCTGCACCACATGAGCAAGAACCCCGTCGACATCGGCATCATGATCGGCGGGCGGGAGATCCGCACGGGGCAGACCGTCGAAGTGCACAGCCCGCATCGGCACGCGCTGCGGCTCGGCACTTACCACCAGGCGCAGTCAACCCACGTGCGAGACGCCGTCGAGGCGGGGCATCAAGCCCGCTCGGCCTGGGAAGGCTTGAGTTGGGAAGACCGGGCGGCCATCTTCCTCAAGGCGGCGGATCTTCTGGCGGGGCCGTGGCGAGACCGCATCAACGCCGCCACCATGCTCTGCCAGAGCAAGACGGTCCACCAGGCGGAGATCGACGCGGCCTGCGAGATGGCAGACTTCTGGCGCTTCAACGTCGCCTTTGCGACGCAACTCTATCGAGAGCAGCCGCAGTCGCCGGCGGGCACGTGGAATCGAGCCGAGTATCGCCCCCTGGAAGGCTTCGTCTTCGCCGTCACACCCTTCAACTTTACCTCCATTGCCGGCAACCTTCCGACAGCCCCGGCGCTGATGGGCAACACGGTCATCTGGAAGCCCGCCTCGTCGGTGGTGTACACGGCCTATTGGATCATGAAGCTGTTGGAAGAGGCGGGTTTGCCCCCCGGCGTCATCTCGATGGTGCCGGGGTCGGGCGGCACGATAGGAGACGCGGTGCTGGCGCATCCGGAGCTGGCCGGTGTGCACTTCACCGGGTCGACGGGCGTGTTCCAGGGCATGTGGAAGAGCATCGGCCAGAACATCGCACAGTATCGGACGTATCCTCGCATCGTGGGTGAGACCGGGGGCAAGGACTTCGTGGTGGCCCACGCCTCGGCCGACGCCCGCTCGCTGGCCATCGCCCTGTTGCGAGGCGCCTTCGAATTCCAGGGGCAGAAGTGTTCGGCGGCCTCCCGAGCCTATGTACCCGACAACCTGTGGAAGGAAGTGCGGCAGATCCTGGCGGACGAGGTGGCCACCATCCGCATGGGAGACGTGTCCGATACGCGCAACTTCATGGGGGCGGTGATCGACCAGGCGGCGTATGAACGCATCACAGGGTACCAGCAGGATGCGGCTGCGCGAGGGTTGACCATGGTGGCCGGCGGCAAGGCCGACCGTTCCGAGGGGTGGTTCGTGCAGCCCACCGTGGTGCAGGTACAGGATCCGAAAGATCGCCTGATGCAAGAAGAGATCTTCGGGCCGGTGCTGGCCGTGTACGTCTATCCCGAGAAGGCGTTCGACGAGACCCTCGAGATCGTCGACACGACGTCGCCGTATGCCTTGACGGGCGCGGTGTTCGCCCGCGACCGGACGGTGATTGCCAAAGCCACCCAGCGCTTGCGACAAGCGGCGGGCAATTTCTACATCAACGACAAGCCCACCGGCGCGGTGGTGGGCCAGCAACCGTTCGGCGGCGCCCGGGCCAGCGGGACGAACGACAAGGCGGGCAGCCTGTGGAACCTCATCCGCTGGGTCTCGCCCCGCACCATCAAGGAAACGTTCTCGCCGCCGGTCCAATACGGCTATCCGTTCATGGAGGAGGGCTCGTCGACCGAAGCCGTCATGGTGGGTCGGTCATGAGTGGCGCCAGCCTACCGTGCAACTCCCCGGACGGGACGCGGCTCAACCTCTATCGATGGGGGCAGGGGCCCGACGTGCTGATCGTCCACGGTCAGGGCGAGCACGGCCAGCGCTACGACCACGTCGGGCAGTACCTGGCCGGCAGCGGCTTCCGCGTAACGCTGGTGGAGCTGCGAGGCCATGGCCAGAGTGGGGGCCTGCGGGGGCACGTGGCGAACTGGTCTCGCTATAGCGAAGACGTGGCGGCCGCGGTGCACGAGTTGGAATCGCCCTACGCCATGGTGGCACACTCCATGGGCGGTCTGGTGACGCTGGACTACCTACGGCAGAACCTGGAGCCGGAGCCCATCGGTGTGGTGTTGTCGAACCCCCTGGTCGGGCTCGCTTTCGAACCGGACAAGGTGAAGACGACGGCCGCGCAAATCCTGACGCGGGTATTCCCGGAGCTGGCTTTGACGACCGATCTCGATACCAACAAGCTGTCCCGGGATCCAGCCGTGGTGCGGGCGTACAACGACGACCCGGAGGTCATCCGACGGGTCAGCGTGCGATGGTACACGGAAATGGTGGCGGCCATCGGTCGGGTGCGAGACGGGAGCCAGTTCAAGCTTCCGCTGCTGATGTTGGTCGGCTCTTCCGACGGCATCACCAGCCCGCAGGCGTCGGAAGCGCTGGTGCAGTCGTGGGGAGGCCCCAAAGTGATGCACGTGTACGAGGGCTTCTACCACGAACTGTTCAACGAGCCGGAAAAG
>DASYBA010000638.1:0-7734 GCA_036501005.1 Candidatus Xenobia bacterium
CCTTGAGTATGTGCAGCGGCCCGCAGGCACCCGGCTGCAAGAGATCGCGGTGCGCCGCCAACTGAAGGCGCCTCTCTACGCCTATGGCTGCAAGCCGTTCGCCGCCCACCCCGAACTGAGAGACGATTTCCGACTACCCGAGTGGGCCCAGGACGACTGGTGCCGCCACCTGGCCTGGCGGGGGCGGGTGTATCCGCACGGCCAGCCCTGGCTCCTCTTCTCGGGCGCGGGGGCCCGCTCCCGGCTGCACCGGGACCAGGGCGCCACCATGGCGTGGTTCGCCCAGCTCCACGGCCAGAAAGACTTCATCCTGCACTCGCCCGAGGATCGACCGTACCTGTCCGACGGACAGGTCGACCCGCGCCAGCCAGACGGCTTTCCGCTCTATGCCAAGAGCCACCCGGTGAAACTCACGCTGGGTCCGGGCGAGCTGCTGTTCCTACCGCCCGACTGGTACCACGACGTGGTCACCCAGAGCCCGTCCATCACCTTGACGGGCAACCTGGTGAACCACCTGAACTTCGGCGACTATCTGAAATTCGCCTACGGGGATGGGCTGGACGAGGTCCTGGCCGCCCTGCCCTTCCCCGCCCCCCCAGCACAGCGGAGCGGCTTGGGGGGCGGAGTCCCCTAGCTTGCAGCGAAATTTAACAAGAACATGTGCCACAGATCACGAGCTTTGGCGACCTGTTCAGATATTGTTAAAGAAAGAGAAAACGATCGGAGGGTGGCACGATGGCCATGTTTGTGGGCACCAATCCTCAAGAAATAGAATATTCCCTGCTGGGCTCGGCATTGAGCCGCGGCGCCTCCCGCCAGTTGGCGACGCTCTGCCCCCAGGAGGAGCAGCGGTCTGAGGTGACAGAGCGATACGTGCCGAGCGGCAAAGTGTCAGCCCCTCCGCCATCTCCCTCCCGCTATGCAACCGCCGAGACGAACACCGCCCACGCGGTATGGGTCCCGGGCCTGCCCGTGAGCGGGTCCGTGGCTTGCACCCTCAAGGACAAGGTGGCCGGCATGCTGCGAAACCAGGTAACCGAGGGCTATCTGCTCGGCGCCGGCTAGCCGTGCCGGACCTTCCAATCTAAGCCTTCGTCAGAGGTCGAAGTTCGGCCGAGAAGTCTCGGGCGAACTGCGCCGCCGAAATGGGCTCGCGGCCCAGAACTGTGGCGATGTCGGTGGAGACGGCCGAGAACGTTCCTACCCGGTTGGTGGCGTTGAGCTCCATCATGAGCTCGACCATCCAGTCCGGCATGCCCGACTTGAGCATGCCCTGCCGATAGGCGTCGTCGGACACGTGGACGGCCTGGATGGGCCGCTTGAGGGCATCCGACAGCACCTCGGCGGCCGCGGCGGCGGTCAGGGCCTGCGGACCCGTCAGGGTGTAGGCATGGCCGTCATGTTTGGCATCGAGCAGCGCTTCGACGGCCACCGCAGCAATGTCCCGGGTGTCGACGTAGCTGACCCGGCCCTCCCCTTGTGCGGTGTAGAAGGCGCTATGCTCGCGGATGGTCGCCGCGTTGAAGGTGATGAAATTCTGCAGGAAGGTGTTGGGGCGGAGAAAGGTCCAGCCCAGGCCACTCTGGCGCAGCAGCTCCTCGACCTCGCCGTGCCAGCGGGTAAGCTGAATGCCGGGGCGCAGGTCGGCCCCGATGACCGAAAGCTTGACGACCCGTTTCACGCCGGCCTGTCGAGCCCGGTCGAGAAGCTGACGGGCCTGGTCGACCTGGTTCTTGACCACGCCGGTCAGCAAGAACAGGGTCTCCACCCCGGCCAGATCGAGCGACTGGGGCGAGTCCAGATCGCCTTGCACCCACTGGAGCCTGCCCTCCGTGTCTCGGGGGGAGCGGCTCAACGCCTTGACCGCGGCCCCCTTCGCCTGCAGCCCGCGCACGACGTCTTTCCCGATGGTGCCGGTGGCTCCGGTGACAAAAATCGACATGGTGGATGCCCTCCTGCGGCCAGGATTGGCCGGCCCTCGAGGCGCCCCCTGGTTTTCAATACCCGCCCGATCGGGGAGGTACAGACATGGTGTTATCCGAAGACTCGCCGCCCGAAACCGGTGTTGGAGGTCGACATGGCTGAATGCGCTAGCTCCTGTTCCTGGAAGGCTGTGGCCCTCAAAGGCTTCATGGGGGCGTTGGTCGCCGGCCTGGTGCTGGTCTCCCTGCGGGTCCTCACCCACCAGGAGCCGTCCCGCGGAACCTTCTAAAAGTTTACATCGGGTTCACGACCTGGGCGAACAACCCCGCTATAATGCGGGGTTTGTTCATGAGTTCACAATTTGGAAAAAACCCGCAGCCTAGACGTCGTTATAATAAACCTACACAGATAAAGGGATCGGAGAATCGATATGAGCGCGACGGTTTCCGCGGTTTCACCCCAGCCTGACATCACCCGCCCCCGGGCGACCCCCGTGGCGGCTGAGCCGTCCCACCCGCAAGACAGCGTCACGGTGGGCGGCGATGCGGGGCGACCCACCCTTTACCAGCAGGGCAGGCAGGTCTTCAACGACGTCACCAGCACCGGCATCGATGCGACCAACGCAGCGTTCGGCATCGATCCGAACCTGTCGACGCTGGCCGGGCTGAACCTGACGTACAACGCCGTGCAGGGCATCAGCTTCATCCCCAAGGAAGCGCTGGACTTCTTCGGCAAGTATGCTTTCCCGGCGTTCTGCGTGGCGGCCCCGGTGCTGGATTCCCTCAAGCTGGCCAACACCTGGAAGATGTCCAAGGCGATGGGGCAGTTGAAAGACCCGAAGGCGACGGGCCTGAAGGCCGTCATGAAGTCGGGCAACATCGTGAACCTGGCGACCGATGCGCTCCACCTGGGCCTGGACGTGGCCTGCAGCGCCGCCCTCATAGGCGTCGGCCTGCACTTCGCCCCGCTGGCCTTCATGAGCGCCGGACTGGCCATGAAGCTGGGCCTCTGTGGCGCCATCGGAGCGGGCGCGGTGCACGGTTATGGTGCGGTGGCGAGTCTCAGCGACCCCAGCCAGGGCCAGAGCCTCAGCGCCCGGTGGCGCAAATTCATCAACACCCAGAGCGGCACGGCGCTGCTCCATCGGGTGTTCCAGAACGAGGAGCCCCTGCTGGGCGCCCCCGACGGACCCGCGGCGCCGCCCGACAACGGCGACCCTGGCGCCGCCGCCAAGAAGTAGCGATAGCCTGGGCTCAGGCGATCTGACCGAGGAGCAACGACCAGGCGTCGGCGATCTCACCGACCCGGAGCGGCAGCGGGGTACCGACTTCGTGGCCGGTGTCTTCGTCTTCCCGCAGCAAGACCGGGGCGCCGGATGAACTGGCCTCCTGGAGCCTGGCCGCGAACTTGCGGGCGTGGGCCGGGCCCACTCGAGGGTCGGCACCGCCGCACTCGAGGATGACCGCCGGATAGGCCGTGCCGTCCTTGATCTGCTGATACGGTGAGTAGGCGGACAGGTACTTCGCCTGTTGCGGATCCTGGGTCGTCCCGTATTCGCTGACGTACGAGTCGTCCATCATCTGGTCGAAGCGGTCCATGTCGAGCAGGGGGACTTCGATATCGACCGCTTTGAAGAGGTGCGGCGCCTGCGTCACGGCGGCGCCCATGAGGAGCCCGCCGTTGCTGCCGCCCCACGCCCCCAGGTGGGCTGGCGAGGTCAAGCCTTTATCGACCAGCGTCTGGGCGGCGCCGATGAAGTCGTCGAAGACGTTCTGCTTCTTGTCCAGCATGCCGTCCCGGTGCCAGGCCTCGCCGAACTCGCCGCCGCCTCGCAGGGTGGCCAGGGCGTAGGTGCCCCCCGACTCCAGGAGCGGCAGGAAGGTGGAAGCGAAACTCGAGGTGTTGTTCACGTCGAATCCGCCATACCCGCTGATGACGGTCGGCGTGTCGGGCCCTGGCACGGTGGATTTCTTGTGTGCCAGCAGCACGGGCACCTGGGTGCCGTCCTTGCTCTTGGACCACACCTGGTCGATGGTAAAGTCATCGGGGTTGTAGCCGGAAAATTGATCCTGTGACAGCACCTTCATGCCGCCGCTCTGCGGATCGTACTCGTACTGGGTCTCGGGGACGGTCAGGGAGCTGAATGAAAAGTGGACCTTGCCGTCCGGCTGGGTTTCGATACTGTCGACCGTCCCCTTCGAAGGCAGGGGAATTTCCCGTTCGAACTGGCCTTTCGTATCGAACTGCATGATGCGGTCGACGGCGTTGTGCAGGTAGACCCCGAGAACGTGGTTGCCACTGACGGCGAAGTCCTGCAGCAGGGCGCCGCGATCAGGCGCTCCGGCGGGGGGCGGGAAGAGCTTGTTGCCCGGCTTCACTTCCGGCAGGATGGTGCGGGCGGCGTCCTTGGGGTGGGCAGGATCGATGGCCTGCAGGCTGCCGTTGCCGTCGCCCTTGCGGGTGGCCACGTAGAGCACGCCGTCCTGGAGACGGGGGCGATACTTGTCGCCCTCCTTGTTGGGGAACGTGTACAGGCTGCCCGACGTCTTGTCGTACAGGTTGAGGGCCTCGGTAGACCAGTCCTGGTAGGTCGAGAAGGCCACGTATCGATTGTCGACGTCGACGCTCTCGTCACCCCCCAGGGTGGTGTCGGTGAGTGCGACGTCCTTGCTTGCATCGGTTCCCAGGGTGTGGCGGAAGTAGCCGCTGGGATTGTAGTCGGCATAGTAGAAAGACTTGCCGTCCTTCTCCCACTGCAGACTGTTGTCTCCCCCCACGGAACCGATATCGTCGGGGCGCGGGCGCTTGCGAACCCGGATCTGGTCGGGCAGCGCCTGGCCGGTCGAGGTGTCGAGCACGTGCAGGGTGGTGTCGTCGCCCCCGTCCTGCGTCGTGCCGTAAGCCAGGTAATGGCCATCCGGGCTGAGAGAGAACCAGTCGACGGCGACGTGCCCGTTGGGGTCGGCTTGCAGAGGGTCGATCAACAGGCGCTCCTGGCCGTTGGCGCCTTTGACGAAGACTTTGGGCTGGATGTCCCCGGGCGAGGTTTTTCGATAGACCTCGACCCCACCGGCGGTCTGGGTCAGGCGGGGCTGGCCGTTGTAGACCAGTTGCTGGATGCGTCCCAGCACCTGGTCGTGGACCGGCCCGGCGATGACCTGGTCGGTATAGTCGTGCTGCGCCTTGGCCCAGTCCTGGACGGCGGGGTTCGAGCTGTCTTCGAGCCAGAGATACGGATCCGTCTCGTCGATGCCGTTCCAGACCAGGTGGGTGTTGAAGCGGGGGGTCGCCGGCGCGGGCTGAATCATGCCTCCAGAGTGTACTGGCCGGGGCGGCTCAGGCTGTTGCCAAAATGTGAACAGAACCCTTAAATTTTAACATTCAGGAAGGTGATCTCCGGCGGGCAGTTGATGCGGAATGGGACAATGCTCTTGCCCAGGCCCTTGCTGACGTAGAGGCGAGAATTGCCGGCCGAGAACCACCCGGCGATGTAGCGATGGTCGTGCAGCGAGGCCGGGTTGGGGAGGAACGGGATGCGCACCTGGCCGCCGTGGGTGTGGCCGGCGATGGCGGTGCAGCCCCGATCGGAAATCTTGTCGAACGTCTTGGGATTGTGCATGAGCACCAGCCGCCGCTCGCCGCTGCCCCGAAAGGCGGCTTCCACGTCGGGACGACCCGCCCAGGCGTCGTCGATGCCGCACAGGTGCAGACCACCGTCGAGACACGTGTTGCGATTGGTCATGTCGTGCATGCCGACCCGGTCGAAGGCGGCGCGGACCTCGGCAGCCCCGCTCCAATAGTCGTGGTTGCCGAGGACGTAGTAGATGCCCAGCGGGGGCGCGACGGTGGCCATGGTGTCGGCCAGCTCTTCGAGGAGGGGGAGGTCCTTCTCGCCGGAGATGTAGTCGCCGCCGAGCAAGAGGACGTCGGGGTGGCGGGCCCGGCAGGCCTGGGCCGCGGCCTCGGTCTCGGCCTTGGAGACCCAGTCGCTGCGATGGATGTCGCTCAGGAAAGCGACCCGCAGCGGGGTTCCCCCGTTCGGACCGACGTCGTGCTCTTGAATGTCAAATCGGTATCCCACAGCTTGGGGGTTATAACAGGCAGTGGGCCCTGCGAGCTCCCGTCAGGTCCAGGCAGTTGGCGGCAGCCCGTAGATCCTGAAGCCATCGGCGGGGGGGGGCTCGTCGGCCGGATCAAAACGTCCCTCGCCCCGGTGGGCCGTGCCCTTCACCTGGTAGACGTCCTGGCGGCCTCCGGTGCCCAGGAAGCCGACTTTCTTGTTGTGTTCCAGGGCCAGCGTTTCCCTCTCACTGCCCCCGTCCTCGGGTCGGTCGCTGACCGAGAGGTTGACCTGGAGAAGCTGTCCGCTGGACGGGTCGGTTCGCACCTCGCCGCTGAGGACGCCTTGGATGGGATTGGCTCCCAGAGCGAGACGTGAATAGTCGACGTGCCCGCGGGTTACCCCGGGGTCGACGTTCGAGTGCGGCACGTTGGAGATGAAAAACTGGGCCGCGGTCCGCACTGCATTGCGCACCTGCTCTGCTTCCGAGTCTCCGGCCGGCGTCGGCGACCAGGTCTCCGTCGGAGGAGCCGATACAGGCTCGCGCTCCACAGGGTGGACGTATCCTGGTCCTCCCAAGCCGGCGGTTCCATCAAGCCCGATGACCCTGCCCATGTCCTCTCTCCTCCTCTTTTGTTGGGAGGAGTATAGCGGGAGGATGTTGTCGATTTCTAACAGGTTGTTGTGCCCGTGTTAACGGCTTCACGGGCAAGACGGGTCCAGTGGATGGGCAGGTTGAGGGCGACGACCTGCTCGAGGTACGTGCGGGCCTCACGGGGGTCGGGGGACGAGAGCGCTAGGTGATAGAGGGCACGGGCCTGATGCACCGGCGGGGGTGGGATTTGAGCACCCGTTGCCAGAGGACGTACGCCCGGGGCTTGTCGCCGAGGGCAAGCAGAGCGCGGCCCAAGACGGGCCGCAATCTGGAAACGTCAGGACATGGGGCCAGGCTGGCCTCGGCGCCGACGCCATCGCCGGCCATGGCCAGAGCCCAGCATCGAGCGGCCTGAAAGGCAGGGCGGCGGGCTGGAAGGAGCTGTAGGATCGCCTCGCATTCGTCGAGGAGCTTCAGGGCCTCGGTCGATTGCTGCTGTTCGAGAAGGATCAAGGCAGCGGCCAGTCGGTGGCGAGCCTGCAGGTATCTGTCAGCCCAGGGGGTGACGAGGAAGTTCGCCGACAGCAGAGGAGAAAGCAAGGTCAGAGCGGTTGCGAAGTCTCCTTCCAGGGCGCTTGATTCGGCATGGATGATGACCAGTCCAACATCCTTGGATCGATAGGGGGCGGGCGGGGCAGATTCCAGGGAACTGCGGGCCGCCGCCACGTCTCCGTGCAGCATGGCCAGGTGCGCACGTATCTCCCTTATACCATCTCCAGGATACGTTCTCGAGACCTTCTCGGCCTGATCGATGCATTCCGATGCTTTGTCTAGATGCTCCAAGTGCAGATACGTCTTGGCCATCATCAACCAACAGTACCGCCTCTGCCGAGCGGAAACGACGCCCTTCAAGGCCCTCTGGCAGTGTTCAAGCACCAACTCGGGGTCATCAGCCCAATCTCCGACTTCGATGAGAGACATCTCGACAGTGGTCTGCGTGCGCCAGTCTGCGCCACCCGGGTGGTTGGAAGCTCGCTCATAGCCATCTATTGCACTCTCGATATCGGCCCGTTGTACCGCAGACTTCCCTTCCAACAGCCAGCGCATCGGGTTCTCAGGAGCCTTGGCCAGGATGCCTTGGACTGACTCTCGTTCC
>DASYBA010000639.1:0-7307 GCA_036501005.1 Candidatus Xenobia bacterium
ACAGGTGAGTATTGTCCGGGGTGAACGCGACGCCGTAGGTGCCCGCTCCAGAGGGTACCGAACCTGTTGCGGTCAGGGTCGAGGAAGCCCTATTGAGGGAGAAGGTCGACAATTGACCGGAGCTCCGGTTGCTCACGGCGATGACCGTGCCGGTGTTGTCGATGGCGACGTTGACGGGGGATCCCGCTAGACTGGCAGGCGAGCCATTCACTGGCGTCAGACTGCCATCACTCCCGATGGCGTAGGCCAGCAACTCGGGCTGGGAGCCCAGCCCATCCCAGGCCACCAAGAGGTACTTGCCCTGGGGATCCATGGCGGCTCCGACCGCCAGCAACCCCGTGCCGGTGGGTATGGGCACGTCGACCTTGGCCACCGGTGGTGCCCATGCATTCACGGTGCCGTCCGCATTCACGGCATACCCGAGGATGGTCGCTCCCGCCACATACAGATATTTGCCATCAGGAGTGGTGACCATGCCGGCCGGGGACCCCGCCGTGACCACCCGCTGAAGGGGCGTCAAAGTGCCAGGGGCGCTGCCCGGCGGCACGGTGGGCACCGGGGTCGGGGACGGGAGCGGGGTGCCGCTGGCGGCCGCCGCCGGCGCCACGATGGCGACGTCGTCGGTGCGACTGTCCGTCCCGGTGGTCACGGTCGATACGAGCGTCAGGTTGCCGTTGCTGGCGTTCCAGAGAAAAGACTGAACCGCTCCGTTGAACCCGGGCGACGCCCCCCGGCAAGCCAGCAACAGAACCTGGCCGGTGTTGTCGAAGCGGGCGACGCCGGGGTTCACGCTGGTGGGCACGCTCGACAGATAGCTGGGAATGCCGTTCGTCACCGAGTAGACATCGAGGGTATTGTTGGCAAGATCGGTTTCAATCAGATAGTGCCCGGTTGGATCGAAGGTCTGCTCGTTGCTCTGGCCGTGCAGCGTCGTCAAGGTCGAGCTGGACCCCAGCGCGCCATTCGACAACAGGTTGTTCGTCTGGATGGTGTTCTCATCGGTATAGAGAACAAACCCCCCGACCGGATCGACGCTGGCCCCCAGCGGGCTGCCCAGGCCCAGGGTGGTGATCGGCAAGGCGGAGAGCGCCCCGGTGGTCTGGTCGACGGAGAAGGGGGCGGCCACGTTCTGCGTCCCGACGCTGAGGCCCGTGTACAGCGTGTGCCCGATGGGGTCCAGCGTCAGGTCAGAAATGAATCCCAGCTCGTCTTCTGGAAAGTCTCCCAGGCCGGCCAGGAAGGGCGAGCCGGAGATCGGCACCAGAGCCCCGGTCTGCGGATCGCGGGCGAATCCGGCGATGAAGCTGCCCGGAATGATGAGATTGATGGTGCCCAGTTGGATGTAAAGGAAGCGGTCGTCAGGACTGACGATGGGAAACTCCCCGCTCCCGGGCAGGAACACCGACAGGTCTGGCTGACTGGTCAGATTGCCCGTCGCCCCGTCGACCGAGAACACGTTCATGCCGCTCACCAGGCTGGTGAACTGCTGGTTCTGCCGGGGGTCGTCCATGACGTAGAGAAAATGCTCGCTCGGATCCAGGGCCATGGTGAAGGCCCCCGGTGCCGACGTGCTTTGTGAAGGGTTCTGCAAGGCACCGCTCTGCGGGTCGAGCTGGAGCGTGGAAATCGTCTGTGCGTCGGAGTTGCAGGCCAAAACGAACTCCGGTACAAAGTTGGTGGTGAGGTTGGCCGTATTGGTTCCGGCCACCACCGTGAGCGTGGTATTCCCCTCACTCAACTCGACCTTGCTGGCATTGAAGGCCTGCGCCGTGATGGTGTAGCTGCCCAGGGGAAGGTTGCTGAAGCTGGCGGTGGCGCCGCTGCCCTGCAGGCCGACCGACTGCGATGCCGTGAAGCCGCTGGGCCCGTTCAACATGACGGTGACCGACGACGTATCGAATGCCAGTCGGTTCAGGGTCGGCTGGCCGATCTGGACGGTGACGGTTCCGCTGCCTGAGCCCGTGGCGGGCGCGGTTCCCGGCATCGAAGAACTGCCGCCGCCGCCCGCCATGCCGCACCCCGCCAACAGCACCCCGAGAGCTCCGTACCACAGTGCGCGCCTCATATCCGAGCCTCCATGAGTTTTTTTCAGGGGCAGGAGATTGGGCAACGTAGGACCGCCTTCCTGTTACCGAACAGCCTCAAGCACGTCTTCGAGGCGCCGCACTTCGCGATCGGGGGGCGGGAGCCCTGGCGGGTACGTCTGTCCCTCCCAGTTCACCCAGGCCGCCCGCAGCCCCGCTGACTTGGCACCCTGGATGTCCGAGGTGGGTGAGTCGCCCACGAACCAGGTGGCGCCCCGGTCGGCGCCCAGTTGTTGCAGCACGAAGTCGAACGCCCGCACGTCCGGCTTCCAGTAGCCGATGGCCTCACTGACGAAGAGCGGGCCCTCAAAGCCGATCAGCCGGATCTTCTCCTCTTGCAGGCGAGTCCACCCGTTCGAGAGGATGCCGACCTGGACGCCCTGCCCCTGCAAGTCCCCGAGAACTTGCCGGGCCCCTGGACTGACGCGGAGGTACTGGTGGCACTGTCCGACCACTCGTTCGATATAGGTGGCGGCCAGTTGGCGGGCATCGGCCCCGGTGGCAAGCTGCCCGAACAGCTCGGTCAGGGCTTCAGCAATGCCCACCTGCCCGATCCGCACGCGTTCGAACTGATGCGAGGCGATCTCGATTATCTTGTCGATCTGCTCGCTGGGCGGGGCCATTTCATGCACCATGGCCTCGAGCACCTTGAGCTCCAGCTTGTTGTCGAACGCCAAGGTGTGATCGATGTCGAAAAGGACCGTAGGCATGCGGTCGAGTTCGCCCAGGGGGAAGTCGTCTCCCCCCGCCGAACTTCACCGCCTATGAATCAGGCCCTGGGCGCTCTGGCCCGAGAATACTGGGACTGGATGCTCAAGACCAATCCCACCATGGCAACCTACCTGGGCGATCGCCGCTACGACGATCTGTTGCCGGATATCAGCGCCGCCGGCCTGGCCGCCCAGGATCACGATCTGGCGCGCTTTGAGCAGCAGGTAACGGGTCTCACCCTGCAAGACGAGGCCGACAAGCTGACGGCCGAGCTGCTGCGGCTGAAGCTGCGAGACCAGCGAGCCGAGATCCGGCACGGCTTTCACGAGTGGGTGCTCGATCAACTGGCTGGGCCGCAGGTGTGGCTCTTGGAGCTGCTCAACTACCAGCCGCTCAAAAACGACGAGGATCTCGAGCGCCTGACCCGGCGCTACCAGGCCTTTCAGCCGTACATGCAGGGCTGGGTGGCCAATCTGCGCGATGGCGTCAAGCAGGGTCGAGTCCTCCCCGCCGTCATCTTGGAGCGGGTGCTAGGGCAGTTGCACGACCTCTTGAACACCCCGCCGAACGATTCGCCGCTGCACCCGCGCAATCAGGAGGGTCCCCGCTTCTCACGGACCGCACTGGCCGCTTGTGAGAAGGCCGTCACAGAGCAAGTGTACCCCGCCTACAGAAGCCTGCGTGATTTTCTGGAAGACGACTATCCGGCCCGGGACACGGTAGGGCTGTCGGCATTGCCGGGCGGAGCCGAGGCGTATCAGTATCGAATCCACGCCCATACCACCACCCCGCTGACCGCAGCCCAGGTACACGAGTTGGGGATCGGCCAGGTGGCAGCCCTGGAGAAGGAGATGGCCGAGGTGGCCCGGTCCGTCGCCGGGACCACCGACATCCAGAAGTTCCGCCGCAGCCTGCAAGATGACTCGGAGCACTTCTACGCCAATCGGGAAGATCTGCTGGACGACTACCGGGCGATTCTCACGCAGGTCGAGGCCATGCTGCCTCGCTGGTTCGGCCGACTGCCCGCCAGCCGCTGCGATCTCAAGCCGATCGAAAGCTTTCGCGAGAAAGACTGCATCGCCGCCTTCTACTATCCGCCGTCAGAAGACTTCAGCCGGGCCGGCGTTTTCTATGTCAATACCTATGAACCGGGCACCCGGCCCCGCTACCACGCCCCGGCCCTCACCGTGCACGAGGCGGTGCCTGGCCACCACCTGCAGATCGCCCTCGCCATGGAACAGTCGGACCTGCCAGACTTCCGCCGGCACGGCGACTTTACCGCCTATGTCGAAGGCTGGGCCCTGTATACCGAGCGCCTGGCCAACGAGATGGGGGTGTATCGAGATGCTCTGTCCCGCTTCGGCATGCTGACCTTTCAGGTGTGGCGGGCGGCCCGCCTGGTGGTCGACACCGGCCTGCACGCCATGGGTTGGAGCCGGGAGCAGGCCATCCAATACTTTGAAGATCACGTCGGACTGCCGTCCATGGAAATCGTCAATGAGATCGACCGGTACATCATGTGGCCGGGACAGGCCCTGGCGTATGCGGTCGGCATGAACGAGTTTCTGGCGTTGCGTCGCCTGGCCGAAGATCGGCTGGGCTCCCGTTTCGACATCAAGGCCTTCCACGACGAAGTGCTCAGGCATGGCGCCCTGCCCCTCTCGGTGCTGCGCCACCTGGTGGAACAGTACGTGGAACGGCGACGGCTGGTGCACTCCTGATCGATACTCTCATGAATCTGCAAGACATCCAACAACTGCATTCTTTTCCGCTGGACGACTTTCAAGAGGAAGCCATCCAGGTTCTGCTGGAAGGCGATAGCGTCATCGTCTGCGCCCCCACCGGCGCTGGCAAGACGGTGGTGGCCGAAGCCGCCGTCCAGATCGCGCTCGCTCGCCAGCAGCGCGTTTTCTATACGACCCCCTTGAAGGCCCTGTCGAACCAGAAGTTTTTCGATCTCTCCGCCGCCCTCGGGGAGGAGAACGTCGGGTTGCTGACGGGTGACGTGTCGATTCGGCGAGACGCTCCGGTCGTCGTCATGACCACCGAAGTCTATCGAAACATGCTGTACGGCACGACGCTGGGCGACGTGGGTCGGAACCTGCGAGACGTCCACTTCGTCGTGCTGGACGAGTGCCACTACATGAACGACGTCGACCGCGGGACGGTGTGGGAAGAGGCCATCATCTACGCCCCCAAGGAGTTCCAGTTGGTGGCGCTGTCGGCCACCATTGCCAACGCCCCCGACCTGCGGGCCTGGATGGCGTCGACCCACGGCCCGACGCGCCTGGTGTCGACCGATTTCCGTCCCGTCCCCTTGCGCCACTACTTCTTTGGCGACCATCGCCTGTTCCGACTGCTCGATCCGCACGGGCACCTGAACCCGCACCTGCGGGGCAAGTTCCACACCCAGCGCAACCAGGCATTCGACAAGCGGCGCTATCCACAGGTCTCGGATCTGGTCGCCACGCTGTCCGGCAAGGACATGCTGCCAGCCATCTACTTCGTGTTTTCCCGCCGAGGGTGTGAGGAAGCGTTGCGCGCCTGCAAAGGCGTGCTCAAGCTCAAGAATCGCGGGGCCGTCGCCGAGGCCATTGAAGCGGCTCTGGTGGACAATCCCAACCTGGCCCAGTACCCGTACCTGGCCGAGCTGCACGAAGGGCTGGCCGTACACCACGCGGGGCTCCTCCCCAGTTGGAAGCGGATGGTTGAACGGCTCTTCGCCCAGGGGCTGGTGCAGGTGGTGTTCGCCACGGAAACGTTGGCGGCCGGCATCAACATGCCCGCCCGCACGACGGTCATCAGCGCCATCACTCGCCGCGGCGGAGAAGGGTTCCGATCGCTGACGGCCAGCGAGTTTCTGCAGATGTCGGGGCGGGCGGGGCGGCGCGGCATGGATGAAATCGGGCACGTCGTCACCATCCACCGGGCGTTCGAGACGCCCGAGGAGTGCGCCCACCTGGCGGTGGCGGCGGCCGATCCGCTGGTCAGCCAGTTCACCCCCAACTACGGCATGGTGCTCAACCTGCTGCAGCGATACACCATGGAGCAGGCCCGCACGCTGATCGGCTTGTCCTTCGGGCAGTTCCTGGCCGACTCTTCGCTCAAGCCTCTATTGAACGAACTGGTGAGCCTGCAGGAGGAGCGCAAGGTGCTGCAGTCGCCGCTTTGCCCGGCAGAGCTGGGCGACCTCGACCACTATCGAAAACTGAAAGAGGCATCCCGCACCGAGCACACGCAGATGAACCATCTCAAGGGCAACGGTGCCGAAGTGCGAGCGGCTCGCGAGGCGCTCAAACGAAGCATCGAGATGGCCAACCAGGAGGCCCAGGCCATGCCGTGCTACCAGTGTCCGATGCAGGAACCGTGTGGCAAGCAGGGCAGTCAAATGCGCAAGCTGGACCGCCGGGTGCGAGAGTTGTCCCGCCAGACGCAGACGCTGGGGTCACCGTATTGGAGCCAGTTCGAACGGCTGGCCGACGTCTTGACGGAAGCCGGCTACTTGATTGATTCGAAGCCCACCGAGGCAGGCCGCATGGCGGCGGCGCTGCGCGGCGAGAACGTGTTGTTCCTGGCCGAGGTCTTGCGGTCGGGTATCTTGGAACCTTTGCGACCGGAGGCGGCGGGCGCGGTGTTCTCGGCGCTGATCACCGACGAGGTGCGGGAGCAGAGCGTGAAAGGGCGGCTGAGCGAAGACGCCCTGGACGCCATCGAAGACGTGCAGCGGGTGGGCAAGCGCATCCACCGCTTGCAGCAGCACTGGTCCGCAACCATCCCGGTGAAGCTCAACCCGGTGTTCGCCCCGTTGGTGGAGGCCTGGTCGCACGGGGCGGGCTGGGACGACATTCGAACCATGACGGTGCTGGACGAGGGCGACGTCGTGCGGGCGTTGCGCCGGTGCCTCGATCTGACCCGACAGTTCATGTACGCGCCCGACGTGCCGCGCACGGTGGTGAGCCTGTGCCGCAAGCTGGAGCCGTTGCTCAACCGCGACGAAGTGCAGGAGTCGATGATCTAGCAACAACCTGTTGATAGGTCTGAATTTGTCGAGAGTTAACTCAGAAAAGCGGCTAGGCTGGCCACGTATTTTGGGAATGGGCTTGGCAGTGGTGACCGCCACGGCCATTTCCTGGACGCTCGTTGATACGCTATTAATGTCAATTTCGTCACCTCCACCAGAATCGCTCTCACCACCAATTCCTAGAATTGACTGGTCCCGGCCTCTATCTCTCAATGGCCTCCAGTTAGGAATGAACCGGAAACAGGTCGAGCACATCGTCGGCAAACCTTCGACCTCCCCCTGGCTAACAAGCTGGCTCCCGGTTGTGGTACCCGCGGCGCCCCGACCGGCAAAGGACCTGGGGAGTGATGCTTATGCATCCGCCGCGGTAGATCTTCCACAGGTTAGGCTCGTCGCACATTTTGCGGCGACCAGCGGTCGTCTTGATTGGATCTCTGGCGACACACTCGTGCAGCACGGACGTGTGCTTGTCCGGACTACTGTGCTGAAAG
>DASYBA010000640.1:0-6840 GCA_036501005.1 Candidatus Xenobia bacterium
CATGTAAGCCAGGGCCACGCCCGAGATGGTCACGCCCGTCACGAACCACGAGTTCGGCACTTCGATACGTGCCATCGGATCGACGACGTCGTCCTGCACCTTCTTGCCGAAGATGTCGGCGATACCGCTGAACGCCGTCAAGATGGTCCGCCACTGCATGAAGAACATGAGCAGGCCGGAGGTGACCATCATCGAAGCCCCCGTCCACGTGCTCCAACGGACGATCTCGCGATAGCCCAGGTGGGCTGGATCGATGGCCCCAATCTTGATCATCCACGGGGCCAGCCAGGCGTAGTTGATGGTGGCGCCCAGCAGCAACGACCAGGCGATCTTCCACCCCATGATGGCGCCTGCCGCCACCATGATGGAACTCATATCGAAATATATGGTGTATTTGGCCAGATCGATACCGAGAATGCGCCCGGGGAACGGGAGCATGCTGGGAATGCGCAGCCATTTGACGGAAGCCGGCCAGCCGGAATCTCGAAACCAGGTCAGCACGATGCCGAAGAGGCCCGCCCACCCCAGCGACTTGGCCTTGTCCATGGCCTCGCCACCCTCGCTGTGCAGGCTTCGCAGCGTCTCCGCGGCAGCCGTTCCGCTGGGGAATTTGAGCTGCTCGACGTTAATCATCTGGCGCTTCATGGGCACGGCCAGGAACACCCCGAGCACGGCCAGGAAGAAGACCCATGCGCCCAACACGGGCCAGGCCATCTGGGTATGCGTCAGCATCAGGTAGGCCGGAATGGCCGACACCGTCACACTACAGACGGATGAACCGGCCGACTGCGCGGTAGACTGCATGCAATTGTTCTCGAGGAGCGACATATCGGAACCGAACCAACGGGGGAACGCCGTCCGCAGGGTCTTGTAGATGGCGAACGACATGATGCAGGCCGTGATGGCCACGCCCAGGCCCCAGCCGGTCTTGAGCCCGACATACATGTTGCTGGCGCACATGATGACGCCTAGAAACGACCCCATCACCACAGCTCGGAACGTGAGTTGCGGCATGTTGTCGCCCTGATAGACGGTGCGGAACCAGTGTAGTTCGGGATCCTTGTCAGGATCCGGGAGGTCGGGTGTAGCGGGCCGTTCGGCTTCGACGATTTCTTCTTCAGTGGCAGGGGGCAATATCGGACAGGTTCCTTCCAGGCTGGATTCTCCAGCCAGGGTTTTCGACAGGGCTCACTCGATGTTCTTCCTGTGGAAGAATAGACTGCCGCATGCCGCATTCTAAGGGAGCCCGAGAGCTCGTGATGTTACCGAGATGTAAACTTCAAGAACGATCTGTTAACAAAAGACCCGCCACCTCCCGCAGCCGATCGGGATGGTGCACGACCAGGCGGCGTCGGCCTCCGGGGGTCAGCACACCTTCTTGTTTCAACTGCCGCAGCATGCGAGAGAACGTCTCGCTGGTGAGCCCCAGGAAGCGAGCCACCACCGCTTGTGAAACAGGCAGGATGATGGAGTCTCCCGGGTGGGCACCGTCCTCCAGGTGGCCGCACAGGTAATGGCAGATGCGCCCGCGGGCGTCTCGCAGGCTGAGGTCCTCGATGAGCCCCATGGCCCGCTGCAGCTTGCCCGACACCACGGTGAGGAGCTGGCAGGCCAGCTCGGGGTCGCTGCGCACCAGGCCGTCCATGACGGCCCGGTCGATGTAGGCCATGCGGCTGGACGTGACGCAGAGGGCCGAAATCGGGTAGATCTGCGTGTGGAACAACGCCCATTCTCCCAACGGATCGCCGGCTCGGAGGAACGCGAGGATCTGTTCTTGTCCGTGGGGTGAGAGCCGATACACCTGCACGCAGCCATTGCCAAGGAGGTAGAAACCGCGCACCGGATCGCCGGCCTGGAACAACACTTTGCCCCGCCGGAACTCGTGCCACGAAAAGTGCCCATGAAGCCGCCGGGCACGGGCATCGTCCAAATGGGAGAAGAGGGAGAACTGCCGAGGATCGTCTTCCGGCGCCATGGCCCCCTCTTCCCATCCCCGAGGGGGATCCCTGCAATCAGCGAGATGGGGGGAGAGGCAACTCAAATACCACGCTGGTTCCTCCTACTCGCCTGCTGCGGATGCGACACCAGCCGCCCAGCAGCTCGGCACGCTCCCGCATGCCGCGTGTGCCGAAGTGTTTACCGAGGTTCTCCGGCGGCGAGTAACCGCAGCCGTCGTCGGCCACCACGCCCCGCACCCGCTGAGGTCCGACCGCAATGCGCACGACCACGGAGGTCGCTTTGGCATGCCGGGCCACGTTGCGCAAGGCCTCCTGCACGATGCGGTACAGAAAGAGCGCGGTCACCCCGCCCAAGGTGGGCGCTCCGGTCGTGAAGAGTCGCACCGCCAACCCAGAGTCGGCACGGAACTCGTACACGTATTGACGCATCGACTCGACCGCCTCGAAGGAGGCCGCATCTCGCACCGACATGTTGGAGATGAGCGTGCGCAGTTCAGCCAACAAGCGCTCCGCCTGATCCTCCAGGCCCTGCAGACGTGACAGCGAGCCGTCAGACAAGCTGGACTCGAGGGTCTGCAGCCCATAATAGAGACCCACCAGCGGCTGCGCGATGGTGTCGTGGAGCTCGGACGAGAGCACCTGGCGCTCGGTCTCCTGGAAGCCCACCACCTTCTCGATACGCTGGTGGCTGACGTCCGACAGCGCCCCGACCACGAAGCGGGGACGCCCGTCTTGACCTCGCACCAGGGCCGCGCCCAGTTCCGTCCACAGAAGCTCCCCGGTCTTGCGCCGGCAGGCCAGCTCGACGCGACAGTGCTCGTACTGGCCGGCCAGTACAGGACGGAGCCGGACCATGGTCGCCTCGCGATACAGCGGGGCAATCAGGGCTTCGAGGGGCATGCCTCGGAGCTCCTCAGCCGCGTACCCGGTGATGCGGGAGAGGAACGGGTTGCCTTCGAGGAGGCAACTGTCTGTTCCCATGACCACGATGCCGACATCTGCCTGGTCGTACAAAGCCCGAAAACGGGTCTCGCTTTCAAAGCGCGCCTCGATGTTTTCCAGATTCTCCAGCACGGCACCGGCGACCGTCCCCAGATACTCGGCCAGGCGCAGCTCGTCGGTGCCGAAGAGCTGTTCGGAATGCTGGTTGGTGAGGATGAACACATAGCGCAGGGTTCCCTTGACCAGGACCGGGGCGCCCAACCCGCACCGCTCCAGCTCCAACAGCAGCAGCTCCGGCACCCCGGAGTCTTTCTCGACGTCGACCGAGACCGAGTGCCGGTGTTCCACGACCCGGTCTCGCAGAAGCTGGGCCAAGGGGGGCGCGTCACTGTTCACAAACACGGCCGCGGCCGCGTCCCAGAGAAAGAAGTGTTCGCCCCGCAGGAGCGTCTGGGCGGCCTGCTGCAGGGTCTGCAGGACGGCCGGCCGGGTGGGCGAGACGACCAGGCGGCGCCCGCAGTCGATGACGTTGGAAAAGCGGTCGACGAGCGAGACGGTGGTGGGGCGTCCGGACCCCAGGTCTACCCCCATTTCCGCGATCACGGTCGCCTGCATGCGGCCCAATTGGCGATGCGCGGTACTGCCGTCGCGGTCGGCGTCGGTCCAGCCCAGAACCTGCCCGACGTGGTAGCGCGCCAGTCGTGTAATGGCGCCCTCGTAGACCATTTCTCCGGAGGCGGCGAGGGCGTCGGAGAAAAGCCGCTCGGCATCGCCCACGTTGCCCCGACCCGCCGCCATGAGCGCGGCCTCGCGTAAAGCCTGGGCCCGCCGGGCGGGCAGATGCTGGGCCAGGGCCAGGGCCGACCCGGCCGCCTTGCTTGAGCGTCTGAGCCAGGCCTCGCGGCGCAGCACGGCCAGCATGGGCAACGCTTCGGCGGCTCGCCGGCATGAGGTGGCGAGCCAGCACCGGAGGCGCGCCCGCAGCGCCACCGGCTTGTCGTGTCCCCCGGCTTCGAGCAGGTCGATGGCCGCCTCCGGCTCGCCACGCCGCAGCCAGCAGATGGCCAGGGCCTCGGTGACCGCAGCTCGCGCTTCCACGTCGTCGCTCTTGATGCCCTCGCCTTCCAACCAGGGGGCGACGACGTCCAAGGGCAGGGCCCCCCCGGTGCTCCGGCTCCAAACGGCCATGGCGAGCGCCTGGGCCAGCGGATCCTGGTGCTCGAGGGCCTCGCGGAACACCTGGCGTGCCAGGGCAGTCGCTTCCCGCAACCGTCCCGCCGCCATCAGACAGTCGGCCAGCATGACGCACGCCAGGTTGGTCTCCCGCGGGTCGCCTCGCTGCACCAGCATGGCGTGCGCGGCCTCGGCAAAGTGCAGGGCGTTGGCGACCTGGCCGGCCAGCAGGTAGATGGGGGCCAGCGCGGCCTGGACTCGGGCTTCCTCGACCGGCACACCGGCCGTAGAGGCCGCTTCCAGGGCCCGGCGGCAGAGGTCCAGCGCCGGCCCCAGGTCGCCCGACAAGGCCAGGACCAGAGCGTGCTGGGCCCACAGCGGGGCGAGGGCCGACGAGAGCCCTTCGGGCAGGCTCTGCTCCCCGCCGCGACGGCAAGCCTCCAGGGCGGCGTCGAACAGGCCCCGACGTCGACACGACTCCGCCAGCGCACTGTATAGCTTGACGGCCACGTGTCCGGCCGTCTGGCTGTGCGACCTGGACTTGAGCAAGGTGAGGCCCGACGAGGCACACGCGGCCGCGCCGGCGAGGTCACGGCGCTCCAGGGCCAGTTGGGAGCGCAAGGCTTCGATGCGAGCGGAGGGCAGTGCCCCTTCCGTCAAGGTCTGGCAGACCTGCAACCAGTGGTCGGCTTCGGAGAAGCGGGCCAGACGGGTCAGGACGTCGGCATAGTCAAACGCCATGGACTGCCAGGTCGCCTCGTCGGCCGTCTCGATAGCGCTGGCAGCCATGCCGAAATAGCGAGCCGCCACGTCGAGGGCGTGCCGCTTGCGCGCTTCTGCGGCGGCCGCCAGAGCCCACGGCAGGGCCTCCTCCGGGGCGTGGGCTTCCTGCAAGTGGAAGGCCAGGTCGAAGACCAGGTCCGGATGCTTCCGCTGGAGCCAGGAGGCGGCGGCGCGGTGCAGGGTGGTCGCCTCGGCCTTGGGCACCTGGCTGGCCAGCGCATCCCGCAGACGGTCGTGCACGAACGTGAGCCGGGCGCCGTCGGCACTGCGCCAGACCAGGTGGGCTTCACGGGCTTGCTCCCCGGCCGCCATGAGGGCCTCGGGGGGCAGGGTGGTGACGGCGGCCAGGAGTTCCAGGTCACACTCCCGTCCGAGTACGGCCGCCACGGTCAGAACCTCGCGAGCCTCCTGCGAGATGCGCTCCAGCCGTCGACCCAACGCAGCCGCGGCGCGGGGCGTGGTCTGCAGTTCCACGCAGCGCTCCTCGACCACGTGCCAGCCCTCCTCGTCGTGGCGCAGGCCGCCGCTGGCGACCAGGGCTCGCAGCGCCTCCGCGGCCATGAAGGGATTGCCCTCCGCCACCAGCGCGAGAAGCTCGTGCGCAGCCTGGGGCACCGGACCGGCCATCGACTCGACCAGGTGGCGCACCTCTTCCGAGCTGAAGGCCGACAGCGTCAGCCGGTCGACCCGTAGCCCGCTGCCTTCGTCGTTACGCGCCGCGGCCACCACCAGCACGTGGCCCTGCCTGCCGACCTGGTGAAATCGGGACAGGGCCCGGCGGGTGAGGGCGTCGGTCCACTGGGCGTCGTCCAGGAAAATCACCGCCGGTCGCTCCGGCGTGCCCAAGGCCAGCAGAAGCCCGGCCAGGAGATCGGCGACGTAGACCTCGGAGGCGGTCGGCGCTGGGGCGGTTTCCGCCTCCATGTCTCGAAGCGGTGGCAACAACGTGCGCAGCATGTCACGCTGGTGGGGCTCGAGAGTGGCCAGGCGGGCCCTCAGCTCCCCGGGCGACAGCCGCTGGCGGAGCTCCCGCACGACGCCGATGAAGACTTCGAAAGGGTGGGCGGTGCTTTGCGGTCGGGTGGCATGGCGCACGGCCAGGAACCCGCGACTCAGCGCCAGCAGGCTGGTCTCCTGCAGAAGACGGCTTTTGCCCATGCCGGAGGGACCTTCGATGCTGACCACACCCCCCCGCCCCTCGCCCAGGCGGTCGAGGCGCAAGCCCAGCCCCACCATCTCCGCCCGTCGGCCTACAAAGGCGGGTTCGGCCAGCGTGTGGCGCCGGTCGAACATGCCGATCTGCAGGTCGGGGTCCAGGCTGCCGACCTCCCTCAGGCTGGATAAAGCTTCCAGGTCCCACAGCACACCGGTGGCGGATTGATAGCGGGCGCGCGGATCACGGGCGAGCAGGCGGGCCACGATCTCGTCGAAGGCGCGGGGCACGGCGGCGACGTGGGCCCGCAACGGCTTCAGATCCTGGGTCAACTGCGCCTGCAGGAGCTCGGTCAGGTTGGCCCCCAGGAAGGGAGGGCGCCCAGTCAACGCTTCGTACAGCAGGGCCCCGACGGCGTAGAGATCGGTGCGGGCGTCGATCTCACCGTGCAGCAGACCGGCTTGCTCCGGAGCCAGATGAGTGGGCAGCACTCCCTCGGCCGGGACCTCCCACACCCCCAGCGGCGAAAAGTCGGTGATGAGCGAGGGCGTGCCCACCATGACGTTGGCGCTGCTCAGGTTGCGATGCAGAATGCCATGGCCGTGGGCCGCTTCCAGACCGCGCAGGATGTCGAGGGCCAGAGGCAGGACCTGGTCGAGAGGCAGCGGGCCACGCCGCAAGCAACCGCGCAGGGTGGGCGCGTCGCGGAACGGGAGGACGGCATAGAACGAGTCCTCGGCGAAGCCGGCATCGATCACGGGCACCAGACAGGGGTGTTCCAGGTTGCGCAGGATCTCTGCTTCGCGATTGAGTCGCCAGCGGCCCGCGGCC
>DASYBA010000641.1:0-4599 GCA_036501005.1 Candidatus Xenobia bacterium
CTACCTGCAATCTCCAGAAGAGACGAGTGCCCTCGATCGAGCGTTGCTGGATGCCCGCAGGGACGTGGGCCGCCATCCCGAGGACACGACGGCCTACGCCCTGGCCGGCGCTCTCTACGAGGAGCACCGCTGCTACGACAGCGCCATGCACGAACTGGGCGAGCTGGCCCGCCGTGACCAGGACAACGCCGACTATCTGGCCCAACTGCAGGACGCCGTCTCCCGAGACCTGGACAACACCCAGGCCCAGGCCATCGACGCGCACGACGACGAGGCGTTCGACAAGCCTTTCTAGAGGGGGCCTCTGGTCCCGACTCGAACCCCCGGACAGAGGTGATGTCTCGTGACTCTGCCCAAGAAGCCCGGCCAGATTCCCACCAAGCGTTCTCCAGTGCGGCCTCTGCCGACCGACAAGGACTTGCCGTTCGAGGACGGGATTCCCTTGGAGCATGAGGCCTACGGCGACCAGGCACGCCAGTACCTCATCTGGCCTCTCCGACGCTTGATCAAGCTTGGCGAGATCCCCACGGCCTTCGTGGGCGGCAACAGCTTCGTCTACTACGACCCGAAGAACCTGCGCACGACGCTGGGACCCGATTTCTACGTGGTCAACGGCGGGCCCGCCAAGACCCATGCAAGCTGGGTCAAGTGGCAACACGGCGGCCTTTTGCCCACCATGGTCGTCGAATTCCTGTCGCCGAGTACCGAAAGCGAGGATCGCGGCCGCAAATTCGTCCTCTATCGTGATGTGTTCAAGACACCCGATTATTTTCTGTTCGATTGGGTGGTCGGCCGTCTGGAAGGCTTCCATCTTCACGATGGGCAGTATCAGGTCGTCGCACCCAACCAGGCCGGACGCTTTCCTTGTGTCAGCTTGCCCCTCGAGTTCGGGACCCACGACGGTTGGCTTCGGTTCTACTATCCTGACGGCCGCCTGGTGCCGACGGCCGACGAACTGGCGAAGGCTGAACACCTCCGAGCGGAAGCGGAGCGCCAACGAGCAGAAGCGGAGCGCCAACGAGCCGATGCTGCCGAGGCAGAGCTCCACCGCTTGCGGGCCCTTCTGGAGCGACAGAACCCTACAAGCTGACCGAGGTGCCCGGCGAGTTGCCCTGGGCTCGGGATTCCAGGGCCTTGTAGGCATGCTGGCTGGCCAGCTCCTGCCCGCTCTTCACCCACGCCATGTCGGGCTGCGCCAGCCCGGCCTCGATGAACCAGCGTGACAGCAGCAAGGGCGACCCCAGTTCCGATAGAAGCTGCAGGCCCCGGGTGAAGCGACGACGGGCCTCGTCGGCCCGACCCTGGGCCGCCCGCAGGCGTCCCATCAGCATGAGCGAGCAGGCCTTGAAGAGCGGACCCTCGGCCAGGCCGCGAGTATCCTGGGCGATGGCCTCGGCGGCGGCCAGGCACTCGCTCTTGTTGCCCCCCGAGTCGAGGAAGTCCAGCCAGGCCAGGCCGGTCTCGATATTGGTGCTGACCGTGTCGTACAGGGAGAACCCGCTCTTGCGATAGGCCTGGCGGCACTGGTCGAGCAGCAGCACCGCCTGATCCAGCCGCCCTTCCGCTCGCAGAAGGTCGGCTTCCACGACCCCCATGCGAAGCCGCTGCCACGACTCGGGGCGCCACCCGGGCAGCGCCAGTCGGCGGGCTTCCGACATCCAGGCGTGCGCATCGGAGATCTTGTTTTTCAGCAGGCTGCACCGCACCAGACGAAGGAGCAGAAACACCGCCACGGTGGTATTCTCTCGTTGGCGGGCCTGGTCAAGGGCGCTGGTGGCGACCTGGCGGGCTCCGTCCACGTCCCCCAGCACGTATTGGACACTCGACAGCATGGTGGCCGCCACCAGACCGCCCACCACGTCGTGGAGCCGACGGGAGGTCTCCAGCGACCCTCGCATGAGCGGTTCGGCGGTGCGAATCTCGCCGATGCCGAAGTACGTATACCCCGCTTCTCGCAGGAGGCGGGCCTTGAAGTGCGAGTCTGCCTTTTTCTCGACCGATGTGAGGGCCTTCGCCAGATACTCCCGACCGGTCTGTTGAAGCTGGGTGCGCATATCGGTTCCCAGCGAAGCGAGCATGGGCGATTCCTTGATCGTTCCCATGTGGAGCAGCATGAAGCCGGCCGTGAGATAGGCCAACCCCACCGCTTCCGGATCGTTCAGGGCCAGGGCCACGCGCAGGTGGCGGAGGGCCAGTTCGCTGCCCAGGGTCCGCCGCTCGTCGAAGCGGGTAAAGTAATACGACTGGAGCATGAGATCGTAGATCTTGCGCAGCTCCTGCAGTCGTTCCACGTCGGGCGGCGCGGCCGCGGGGCGCTTCTCTTTCTTGTCGATACGCGAGAACTCTCGCAAGGTCGACACCACCGCCCGCCAGCGGCGAAGCTCCACCTTCTCACCCATGACCTCGAGGGCTGTCGAATAGCATTTGAAGGCTTCATCGTGTTCGCCCAGGTAGTCCAAGGCCTTGCCCAGGTTGCGGAGCGCCTCGGCCCGCTCCCGCCCGGCCAGCTTCGGCTCCAACGCCTGATACAGCCGAACCGCCTCGCGGAAGTCACCCTTGAGCAGCGTCACCTGGGCGATCTGCCGCCGCACCAGCCGGCGCAGCCCCGCATCCACGCCGCTGGACTCCTCGGCCATGGTCTCGAGCTGGGAAAGCGTCTGCAACGCCTTGTCGTAGGAGTAGGCCGCCGTAGCCTGGTCGGCCGCCAGCACCATGTAGTGGGCGGCCCGAGCCACGTCTCGGGCGGCGTGGAAATGATGGGCCAGGGCAAAGAGGTGGTTGGCGAGGTTGTCTCCGGCGAAGGCTTCGAGACCCTTGCCCACCCGCAGGTGCAGGGCTCGTACCCGGGCCTCGGGCATGTCTTCCAGCACCACTTCCCGCACCTGCGTCTGGTAGAAGGCCAGCGTGTGGCGCTTGCGGTCTTCGACCAGCATGCGCTCGTTGAGGAGCGTCTCGAGACCCGTCAGGAACACGTCTTCCGGCTGCGTGTTGCAGTGGGAGAGAAGCTCCCACGGCATGTCCCGGCCAATGATGGCGCCCAGCCGGAGGGTCTCCAGGTCGGTGGCCGAGAGGCGGCGCAAGCGGCGGCGAATGACGTCTCGCACGGTGAGGGGCACGTGTCGGACCTGGGGGTCCAGCTTCCAGGCGTTGGCTTCCCACACCAGCCCGCCTTCCTGCAGCAGCATCTTGAGGAACTCGCCCACGAAGAACGGGTTGCCCTCGGCCTCTCGTTGCAACAGGTCGAGCAGTCCCGGGGGCAACTGCCGGCCTCCGAGCATGCTCATGGCCATGCGCTCGACGGCCTCTGCCGAGAGTTTGGAGAGCTGGATGCTTTCCACCAGGTCGCCCTCCAGGCTGTCGAGGTGCTCGGCGAGCGGGTGGCCCGGCCCGACCTCCTCTTCCCGATACAGGATGACCGCCATGACGGGGCGCCCGCCATCTGTCATGGCCGTGCCAAACAGCCGCTGAGCCAGGTACACCAGAAGCTCCATGGAGCGCTCGTCGGCCCAGTGGACGTCGTCGAAAATGAAGACGATAGGGTACAGGCGGCGCAGCTTCGCGAGGGCTTCCCAGACAGTCTGGAAGACGCGCACCTTGTCGCTGCCCAGGTCGGCGTCACCCAGCTCCGGGAGCACCGGGGCGAGCATGGCCCGGTTGTCCTGTACGAAGCCTGCCATGGACGGGTCGTTCAACACATATCGAAGCGCCGGGAGGAAGGCTTCGAACGGCACGTCGACGGCTTCATGGCAGCGGCTGCTGATGACCATGACGTGGCGGAGGGCGGCCGCCCGGGCCAGTTCCAGCGCGATGCGGGACTTGCCCAGGCCGGATTCGGCCGCCAGCACCCACCCCGAGGATTGTCCCGCCACCAGGTCGTCCAGGGCCGACACCAAGGCCGGTTCGAAGAGAATCGGCGTCGTGACCACCGGGCCGTCCGATTCGGGGCGGTCGACGCTTTTGCCGTAGGCGGCTTCCAGCCAGGCCTGGCGGGCTTCGTCGGCGGTCTCCCAGCGTCGGAGCGGGTCCTTGTGGAGGAGATGCGATATGTATCGACTGACCGACATGGGAATGTCGGAATCGATGCCGTGCAGGTCGGGGGCCGTCTGCGTCAGGATGCCGCCGATCAACCCGGGCAGCACCTGCACGTCGTAGGGCAGCCGACCCGTGAACCATTCGAACAGGATGACGCCTAGCGAGTAAAGGTCGCTGCGGGGGTCCACCTCGGCCGAGGCGACCTGCTCCGGCGACATGTACGCCACCGTCCCCAACAGCGCGTTTTCGGCGGTCAGTCGGAGGGACGCTTCCAGGGGACGGGCCAGGCCGAAGTCCATGATTTTGGGCACGCCGTCGTCCGTCATCAGGATGTTCTCGGGCTTGAGGTCCCGGTGAACGATGCGGTTGGCGTGGATGTACGAGAGGCCAGCCAGGATGCCGTCGACGATGTCGATAAAGTGCGGGCGGAGCGTCTCATCCCGCCACCAGTGGGCGCCCATGCCCTGGTGGCGGAGGATGTACTCTCGCAGGTGGCCGCCCGAGACGTACTCCATGGTGAAGTAGGGGTTGCCGTCGACCTGGCCGGAGCCAAAGACCAGGACGATG
>DASYBA010000642.1:0-10061 GCA_036501005.1 Candidatus Xenobia bacterium
ACGTACACTTCGATCTGCTCGGCGGCCTCGACGTTGAGATCGAAGTAGCTTCGCAGGACCTTGCACTCGACCAAACTGGCGACCAGGCCTTCGAGTTCCTCGCGGGCGATCTGGCGCAGTTCCTGCCGAGCGCTGCGGATCAATTTGCGGCCTTCTTCAGTCTTCGACAGATGGGCCTCGGTCGGGGTGAAGACTCCAAAATAGCGCACCACCAGCAGGTCACCCAGCAAACAGACTCGCACGTCTGCCGGGCCCCGCCCTTGCTGCTCTCGGTGGAACTTCACCACGGCATTGGCCACGTCGGCCTCGATACTTCCCTTGGTCAATCGACTCATACTCTTCAAGCGACCTCGGCCCTGCCTCCGAAAGTCAAAAAGCCGACAACCCCAGTGGGGTGCCGGCCTACGCAGGCCCCGGACGTACCGTGGCCAAGGTCAACCATCGCTTTCGAGGATAGCACTGGCCCGCCCGGAAGTCAAGCGGTTTGCCTGGACTCTCCTGCCCGCCTGCCCGGCCTGGCTACCAGGGCCTGGCAGCTTCTCACGCTGGGCGGTGTATCGAACACCGTCCAGTTGTGTCGATTAGGGCTTTACTGTGGCTGCGTGGCTAGGAGCGGCGGGAGCCGGTGAAGAGGCGGATGACGTACCACAGCATCAGCGCCAGCGACGCAAACAGTTGCAGACTGGCCGATACGTAGCCCTCCTCGCCATAGTTGCGCAGGACCTTCGACGTGTCGTACAGGATGCCGGCTCCGGCCAGACCGATCATGGCCATATCGAACCAGGTGCCCAGGGACATGTGGAAGAGGCAGGCGCAGACGATGACGCCCAGTGCGACAAAGCCTCCCCACGCCAGTGCGCCCCGCAGGAAGGAGAAGTCCTGGCCGGTGAGCGCGACGATGGCAGTAAGGGCCAGAAAGCCAATCAGGGTCGCATAGATGGCAGCCGAGATGGCGCCGGGGGCAAAGTGCTCCGCAATGAACAGCAGGGGAACGAACATCAGGGCCTGACCCGCCACGTACGCCAGCAGGCCACCATACTGGATGGGCAGCGGCTGATCGGGGCGAGACAGGTTGCGGGCCATCCAGCTCAGGATCATGAAGCCTCCGAGCACCAGCAACCAGCTTGTGCTCAGCATGGCCCGGGCAATGGGCACTGCCAGGCCCGTGACAAACAGACAGTAGTCGATGGCGGCAAAAACGACGACCGCCCCATACAAGTGGGCGTACGTCTTGATCAGGAAGCTGCCCTTCGCCTCCCGTCCCAGGCTCTCTACCGGGGCGACAGTGCCAGGTCTCTCCAGCGTGGCTTGACTCATGGTCCCTCCTTGATGCAACCTGCTCCTCGTTCATTCTAGAGGAGGGCGTGAGCAAACCTCTACCTCAGGCATGGGCCGGCCTCGGAGGCTATTTCTCGCGCTTCACCGCCAGCACCGGGATGCCAACCTCGGGACTATCGGTGTCAGCAGCGCCAGCCACAGTCGGGGACGCAGCCACCCCGACATCCAGCCGCGGCGCTCCAGCAGGACCCCGCAGCAAACCAGGGCCACCTGACACCTGCAAAGGATCGCCCGGTCACGTGGTGTATCCATGCCGCTCTCATGATCCATTTTTCCAAAGTCAGCAAAGCGTATGGCGGCCACGTCATCTACCAGGATGCCTCGTTCCAGGCCAACCCGGGCGACCGTATCGGACTGGTCGGCCCCAATGGCGCCGGCAAGACGACCGTGTTTCGGGTGCTCACCGGCCAGGAGGGCGTCGACGAGGGCACCGTATCGGTTCCTAGCCGCCTTTCGGTCGGCTACTTCTCGCAAGATGTCGGTGAGATGAAGGGGCGCACGGCCCTGCAGGAGGTGCTCGAGGGGGCTGGCCCGGTCAGCCGCCTGGCAGCCGAGATGGCGGTGCTCGAGCAGAAGCTGTCGGAACCGCTGGACGAGGACGAAATGCAGGCGACTATCGAGCGGTACGGAGACGTGCAACACGAGTTCGAGGTGGCCGGCGGGTACGACGCCGAGGTGCGGGCCCAGGCCATCCTGACCGGCCTCGGCATTCCGCCAGACGACCACGGGCACCCGGTGGAGAGCTTCAGCGGCGGGTGGAAGATGCGGATTGCCCTCGCCCGCATCCTGGTCTTGAATCCGGACGTCCTGTTGATGGACGAGCCGACCAACCACCTCGACCTGGAGTCCATCATGTGGCTGGAAGAGTGGCTGGGCCGTTTCAAAGGCACCCTCTTGATGACCAGCCACGACCGCGAGTTTCTCAACCGGGCCGTGAACCGCATCGTCGAAGTGAACAACGGAGCGCTCACCATGTTCGCGGGCAATTACGACTTCTATGAGGCGGAGCGCAACCTGAGAAACGAGCAACAGGTGGCGGCCTTCAAGCGCCAGCAAGACATGCTGGCCAAGGAGGAAAACTTCATCGCTCGCTTTGCCGCTCGTGCCTCGCATGCTTCGCAGGTCCAGTCGAGGGTGAAGAAGCTCGACAAGATCGACCGTGTCGAATTGCCGGAAGAAGCGAAGGCGGTGCGTTTCGAGTTCCCGCCGGCCCCCCGCAGCGGTGAAGAAGTCGTGAAGTTGAAAGCCGTAGGCAAGGTGTGGCCCACGCCGGGTGGCCGCGAGAAGCGAGTGCTGAGTGGCGTGTCGGCGGTGGTCAAGCGGCTCGACAAAGTGGCGGTGGTGGGGGTGAACGGGGCCGGGAAATCCACGCTGTTGAAGATGCTGGCAGCCCACACCGAAGCGACAGACGGCACGGTGGCCCTGGGAGCCAGCGTCCACCTGGGATATTTCAGCCAGAATTCACTGGATGTATTGAACCCTGAGCGCACCGTACTCGAGCACCTCGCGGCAGCCGTGCCCGGCATGGGGCAAAGCCAGATGCGGGCGTTGCTGGGGTGCTTCCTGTTCAGTGGCGACGATGCGCACAAGCGCATCTCGGTCCTGTCGGGGGGCGAGAAGAGCCGGGTGGTGTTGGCCATGATTCTGGCCCGGCCGGTGAACTTCCTCATCCTCGACGAGCCGACCAACCACCTGGACATGACGTCCCGCGAGGTATTGCTGTCTGCGCTGCAAGACTTCGAGGGCACAGTAGTGCTGGTGAGCCATGATCGGCACTTTCTCAAGGCCGTGTCGAACCGTGTTTTCCACGTCCGTGAGGGCGGTCTGCACGTCTACGAGGGCGGCTATCGTGAATTCCTCGAGTCGTCTCAGGGAGATGTGCGGGCCCGCTAGCAGGCCTGGTCCGTTAGAGAACGAACGCTGCCGTATGCAAGAGCACACCACGGCATTCACCATTCCCAACGACGAGAACAACCCGAAGCTGGCCGACGTCATGGAGCAGAACATCCGCACCATGCTACGTTTGCGCCATGAGGCGTCGACGCGACGCAGCTTTCAGTACAAGATTTCCGATGCCATCACCGACTTTTCCGGGCAGCTCGGCTTCGTCTATCTGCACGTCCTCTGGTTTGGGGCCTGGATCGTTCTCAACATGGGCTGGATGGGCCTGACGGCGTTCGACCCTTTTCCGTATGGACTGTTGACCATGGTCGTATCGCTGGAAGCCATCTTCTTGTCGACATTCGTCCTCATCAGCCAGAACCGGCTGAGCGAGGCGGCGGAGCGGCGGGCAGACCTGGACTTGCAGATTGGTCTTTTGACCGAACACGAGGTGACGCGGGTGCTGCAGATGCTGGAAGCCATCCACGCCCACCTGCAGATTGAGAACCATGAGGATAGCGATCTCGCCCAACTGGAGATGGAGACTCGTCCGGAGGACGTGCTGGAAGAAATCGCGGCGGTCGAGCGCCGGGTCAAGGGCAACCACCGTAACTTGCTCCACCGACTGGTGAAGCGGGCACCCAAGCAAGGGACCTCTAATGCAGCGAGCGAATAAGCCGCGGGTCCTGACGACAGACCGAGCACTTCAATCGCTCTGAGGAGTCCACCACGTGCAAGTTCGATCCCTCCTGGTCCTGGCCGCCTTCACGGTCGCTTCCGCCGGCGCCGCACCGCCCCAGTTGCTGGTGCAGAACGGCCACTCGGGCAGTCTCACGGCCCTCGTCGTCACCCCCGACGGCCGCCACCTCATCACCGGGGGCGCCGACAGCGCATTGAAAATCTGGGATGCGCAAAGCGGCCGGGTGGAGAGTACCCGTTTTTTACCGGTGGGCCGAGTGCGAAACGGCGCCGGTGTCGCCAGCCTGGCCTTGTCGTCCAACGGCCGCGTCCTGGCGGTCGGCACCTGGTCGAGCCTCACGCTGTGGGATGTCTCAAGCCCTATCGACCCGCACCGAATCGCCGACCTCCCGGTGGGCAAGCCGGACGCCATGGGGTACGTCCCCATCATCGCCCGCTTCGCGAAGCACGACCAGCTTCTCGTCGCAGGTCTGGGCCAGACCGTCAAGCTGTATCGGGTGAAGGGCACCCAGGCCACCTTCGAAAAAGACGACGACAAGTTGGGCGACGCCGCCTACGGGCTTTCCGTCAGCGCCGACGGCACGCTCCTCGCCACCGGCGACAACAGCGACCTGACGGTCACCAACCTGGAGAGCGGCCAGACGGTCAAGGGCCAGAACAACCACGCCGTGCATCGGTTGAATGGCGATATCGAACCGCAGCGGAATGCGTTTGGACCCGACCATACGCTGGCCGCGGCCGGGGGGGGCATCGGCCTGTGGGATGCCGCCGCGGTACAGGTGCGGACGCAGATTCCCCTGGACGACGCCCATCTGGTGACGTATAGCCCGGACGGATCGTACCTCGCCGCAACGGCCACCGACGGAGGGAGCATTCATCTGTGGAACGTCAAGACCGGCCAGATGGAGAAGACCTTTGGGTATAGCCGCCAGGATCTCGATACCACCGCGCTGCAGTTCACCCCGGACAGCAAGCGCCTCATAGTCGGCTATACCGACGGCAGTGCCAGGGCGTTCGATACCCAGGGCCGGCCCGCCGGTGAGTTCCAAGGCCATTCCCATCCGTTCCGCGCCGTCGCCTTCACGCCGGATGGCCAGGCCGTCGTGACCAACAGTCTGGTGGATTGCAACGTCTGGAGCCTCCGGACAGGCCGCATTCGGGCGCATATCCGACACGACCCCAGCGAGAGCGGCGCCATGGCCGTTACCGCCGATGGCCGCCGCCTCGCCCTGGGCAACGTGCACGGCGGCGTCGACGTCGTCGATGCCCGCAGTGGCGCCCTCATCAAGACCCTCAATGCCGTGGGCCAGCGGTTCCAGGTGCGGGTGACGGCCCTGGCCTGGAGCCCCGACGGCACTCGCCTCGCGTGCGGGACCAATAGCGGCTACATCACCGTGTTGGACGTGGCGTCCGGCACTTCGGTGGTGGGCTACCAGCCTACCAACGACGGGCTCTTGACGTCCTTGGCGTTCGCCGACGCACGCACCCTGGTCAGCGGCTGGAACAACTTGCAAAACCCGGAGCTGCAGGAACACGACATTCCCACCCGCACGACCTTCATGCATCGCCCGCTGGCCGGGTGGGGCGGGTCGGTGGAGCAGGTCGCAGCGACGCCGGATGGCACGACGGTCGTCGCTCTGCTGGGCCGCGGCACCGTCGCCTCCTGGCCCCTGATGGACGATAAGGCGCAACCGAAAGAGGTGAAGCTGGGCGAGGGCATCCCGGTCAGCATGGCGGTCGCGCCCGACGGGCGGCACGTGGTCGTGGCCATGAACGACGGGCCGGTCCAACGGGTGGACCTCGTGGCGGGCAAGGTCGATACGCTCCTCTCCCACGCCTATAGCGGATGGGGCGAGGTGGCACTGTCACCCGATGGCGCCTGGCTTGTCACCGCCAGCGAGGACGCCGTGCTCCGTTTCTGGCCCGCGGCGGGCGCCGCCCGACCTGTCGCCGAGGCGGTAGAGGTCGACGGCGGCCAGGACTGGATCGTAACCGATCCGCAGGGGCGGTTCGACGGCACCAGCGGGGGCCAGAGGCTGATGGAGTGGCGCCTGGGCGACAAGATCTTTGCCCTCGAACAGTTCTTCAATACCTACTACACCCCCGGTCTCTTGCATGCGGTCGTCAGTTCGAACAGCCGCAACGTCCAACTCCCTCCAGTCAAGGACATTACCAGTCTGCCGCCGCCCCCTCGCCTCCTCATCACCAGCCCGGAGAGCGGCGACAAGCTCGATGCCGTCGACGTCACGGTCAAGGCGACCATCACCGACGAGGGGGGCGGTGTATCGAAACCGTCCCTCTCCCTCAATGGCCATCGCCTGCCAGCCAGGTCGCTGGTCAGCATGCAGGGGGCCACCGCGACGTTCCAGGTTCGGCTGGGGGCCGGGGCCAACCATCTACATCTATCGGCTTTCAACCGGGACGGAAGTATCGAAAGCCGAGGCGACGATATCGATTTGACCTGCACGGCGGCAGCCGGCAAGCCGACCCTGTACGTCGTGGCGGTCGGCATCGACCATTACAAGAGCGGTCTGTCGCTCAGTTGCGCCCGATCCGACGCCCAGGCCATGGCGGCCTTCTTCAAGCCAGGCCTCTTCTCGGCCGTCAAGCCCGTGCTATTGACCGACGACAAGGCTTCCAAGCGGGGCCTCCTCGCCGCGCTGGCAGAAGTGGCGCGGCAGACCAGCCCTGGCGACACGGTGGTGGTCTACCTGGCCGGCCACGGCACCGTCGTCGGCGACGTCTTCTACTTCCTTCCCTGGGACGTCCAGAAAGACACGCTGGAGGAGGTCAAGGCCACCGGTCTCTCCTCGGTGGAGTTGGGGGAGGCCCTGGTCCAGATACCCGCCACCAAGCAGATTCTCATCCTGGATGCCTGCCACTCGGGCGCGGCTGCGGGGTCGCTGGGCAAGATGCTGGCCAGCCGGGGTGTGGAAGAAGACAAGGCCGTGCAGCGCCTCGCCCATGCCAGCGGGTCTTTTCTCATCGCGGCCGCCAAGGACGACCAGACGGCCAAGGAGGTGCCCACCTTGCATCACGGGCTCCTGACCTATGCCATCCTGCACGGACTGGGCGCCGACGGCCCGCCGGCGGCATCGACCTCCGATGGCACGGTCACCGTCAACGCCCTGCTACGCTACCTCAGCGACGCGGTACCCCAACTGACGGAAAAGTACCAGGCCGGTGCCAGCCAGGACGTCGTGCAGGCCAGTACCGGTCAGGACTTTCCCATCGTCCTCGCACCGCGCTGATTTAGCGGGGGAGCAGAATCTGATAGTCCAGCAGGTTTCGCAACAGCGCCAGGCTGAGCGCCACGCCTTGCTGTGCAGCTTGACGACGGACAGCCGCCAACGGGGCGACGTTGAAGGCCGGCAAGAGACGCACCAGGTCGGCCTGCAAGGTCAGCCCGTCCTGGGGACTGTAGGTCATGATCTGCATGGTCTCCCCATCAACATACTGCACGGTGAACTGGCCGACGCGCACCAGGGCCGGCAACCGCCGTTCGGCCAGGGCCGCCTGGCGGGCTTTGAGACACTGCAGGTGTAGTATCGCTTCAGGGCCCCCGATGTGAAGCACCTCCTCGGCCGACAAGTTCTCGACCAGCCGCCCGCAGGCCTCAAACCAGGCCCGCTCGCGGCCCGCCCAGGTTCCCCACAGGCGGCCGTAGTGGGACACCGGCTTTCCGGTGAGGTCGGTTGCCTCCAACCCCGCGGGCCGCTCGGCCAGCAAGGCTTCAACCGCCGCGTGACCCGGGTTCAATTGCTCCACGCACCACCAGATGAGCGATCTCTCGAGACGGGCCAGGGTGCTCTTCGCCGCCTGCCACATGCCGTTGCCGGCGGCGCCCCGCACCACTTTGCAGAAGAAGGTGGTACAGACGGATTCGCGGTGTCGCCAGATGCTGCAGCTTCCGGAGCCTTCGTCCACATAATACGGACAGCGCAGTGCCACACTCCGACCGAAGCTGGCTGGCTGCAGTTTCGCATACAGCGCTTGATAGGCGGGCGAGGGACCGATGCCCAGCGGGGTCACCCCCACCTGGTCGGTCAGCCGGCCGGCCACTCGGTCCGGCCCGGTGCCGCTGTCCTGCAGGATTCGACCCACCACGAAGTTCGGGAGCGTCGGCCAGAACGAGCAGCACTTGACGTTGGGGGCGTAGTTGGGAGGCGCGCCCAGCACAGGGCTCGATCGACACATGGCGCAGTCGTCGCAGGTGGCCTCGGTCTCTTCCTCCAGGGGCAGGTCGAGGAAATCGTCGAACCAACGGGCATACAAGGGAGGCAGGCCTGCTGCTTTGCTCCGGATCATGACGGCCCCTTCCGGCTCTGCTGGACATGGTGTGACCGCCGCCAGAGCCCGAGGCGTCGGCAGCAAGTTCGAGACCCGCCGCGAGGTGACCCCTGAGGCACCCGACAACTTTTCGTAAAGGTCTCCAAAGGCTTTGCCGGTCGCCACACCCGTCACGGCCGGGTGGGGATTACGGCGGGTCCATGTTGACGAGGCCCAAGGTGTAGTCGTCGCCGTGCTGGTAGAAGTCGCACCGCAGTCGGACCGGGCCTTTCTCCATGCGGGCATCGTAGATAAGCTGGCCCACGGCGCCATTGAAGGCTGACTCCCGGAGGCGGAGCTGCCGGCCCAGACACTTGCCCCACTGCTTCTTGAGATCCGCATAGTAGGCGAACTGCCCCTGCGGAGTGATGAGCTTGCTGAGGGGCACGTTGAGGGACTTGTCCTGGTAGATCTGCCTGAACTGGTCTTGATTGTAGTAGTCCAGCAGCTTGCCCACCCGGCGGTCGAGTCGGTGGTAGACCTCGGGCGAGATGCCCGACGGCGTATCGGGTGCGGCCCACGTGCAGGCGGCCGTCAAGGTGAAGAGGAGCATGAGGCTGAAAGCTTTGTGTAACACGGGTGTCCTCCTTTGAAGTGCAGCCGGGGGGCTCACCAGCCGCCGGCTGGCGGGCAGGTGTGGCCGAGCAGCGTGTGTCGGACGCTCTGCGTGAAGTGCTGCTGGCAGCCGTCCAACGCCCTCGCCAACCGTGCGTCCAGGCCGTGGCTGGCTCCGGCGGTCTTCAGGCAGCCCAGGAACAAAACGAGCGCAAGAGCTTTGCGTAGCATGGGTGAACCTCCCTGCTGGATGGTCCCATCCTAACCGGCCCCGCTCACCAACCGCTCACCACCAGGGTGGGATATCACCAGCAGGTGGTGATTTGGCGGACGGAGCGGCCCTAGGGAGGGTGGGGGTGCAGGTGGTGGGGGCGGGGGCGACCGTGGTATACTGGGGAGGTGCTTGCGCTCTTGTTCTGGGGCATCCCATCGTCGACTGACGTCGTGGTGTGGTGGGTCTCCGTCGTCGGCTGCGTCCTGGTGGCCCGCACTCGCCGGCACCATGTCGTGCTCTTTCTCATCCTGGGCGCGGTGCTGGGGCTACCGGGTCTCATGCTCACGGTGGTCGCAACCGCTTTCTGGACGCCTCCGACGAGAGCCCAGATCCGCCAGTTGCGAATGGCGTCGGTGTGGGCCAGGGACGCCGCGCTGGCCGACCGCCTGGACGACGACATAGAGCTCAAGCTGCAGACCGGCTGGCCCGAGCTGGTCCCGCTCTACCAGCAGGCGTGTTCCACCGGGAACGAGCGCCGCTTCCTGGGACGGCTGGAGGACTACCTGCGCACCGAGGGCACCGCCTGGGAAGATCTGTCCTTGTACCTGCTCGCCGCTGGATTGCTCTCCGCGGGGGGTATTGGAATCCTTTGGCTGGTCTCTACCGTGGGGCTTGGGCAACACGACGCCCTGGAGCAATTCAGGACCATCTCGCACACCACCATGGGCGTGTGGCTGGATGCAGTTCTGCCGTCCGTATTCTACCTGGCTTTGCGGAGTGGCCGCTTGCCGCTGGGCTTTTCCCGTTTGCAGACGCTCCAGCACCAGCGTCATCTGGCCTCACTGGCGGGCATGACACTCGCATCCGGAGTGGTCCCTGACGAAGTGGCTTCCTTCATGCAAGGCTGCGAGCTCACGTTCGATACGACCAGTGTGGGATGGCTCGCAGAAGCGGCCTCGGGCGCCGAGTCAGAGCAGGCGACTTTCCTGGAGGCCGAGCGACTGGCGGGGCGGGTGCGCACCGCCATTACTCGCTTGTGGCTCGC
>DASYBA010000643.1:0-9527 GCA_036501005.1 Candidatus Xenobia bacterium
CATGAGCCAGGACGCTGAATCGCTGGTGCTGATCGACGAGAAGGGCCAGATCATCGACGGTGAGCGGTTGCTGGCGCTCTTCGCCCTGCTCGGATTGCGGTCGACCAAGAACGGCATCATCGCCGTTCCGGTGACGTCGCCGTCGGTCATCGACCGTATTGCGCACGAATGCCAGGGCAAGGTCATCCGCACCAAGACCGATGGGCGTTCGCTCATGCATACGGCCCAACTGGGCGAGAAGAAGATCCTCTTCGCCGGACAGAACGGGGCGTTCATCTTCCCCTCCTTCCACCCGGTCTTCGACGGCATGTTCGCCTTCGCCAAGCTGCTGGAGATGATGGCCCATCAGAAGACCAAGCTGTCGGAAGTCCTGCAGCACATTCCGCCCTTCCACGTGGCGGAAACCACCATCGATTGTGCCTGGCAGCGAAAAGGCCGGGTCATGCGCCGCATGATCGAGGAGAGCCGGGATCGCCCCGTAGAGATGATCGACGGGGTCAAGGCCTACTTCGACGGCGGCTGGGTGCTGCTCAATCCGGATCCGTCCGAGCCCATCCTGCACCTTTATGTGGAGGGGCAGTCGGAAGCGCAGGCACAGGAACTGCTGGGCGAGTACACCCAGAAAGTGCTGCAGATGGTCAATGGCGAGGTCGCCGAAGACGGGGGCGGCGAGAAAAAGACCGCCCGGCGAGAGCGACGGCGCAGCAACCGTCCTGGCCAGGTCAGCCAGGTGACCGAAGACGGCGCGGCGGTGCCGTACGAACGGTCCTTCCACTTCTGGGCGCCGGGTCGTTATCTCGGCATCCGGGCGGAGAGCTTCAAGGACTTCGTCAATACCCTGCACTATATCGACGAGGAATCGCTTGAATACCACTTCGAGCGAGGCGATTTCAGCAACTGGATTGAATACGAGCTGCGCAACTCGGCGCTGGCCGACAAGATCCGCAAGATCCACGACAAGAACCCGCGCGGCGAGCAACTGCGAGCGGAGCTGCTCAAGGCCGTCCGATAGGAGGAGGTCACCCATGCCCTTCTGGGAAGATATCCGCGAGCGTTTGCGAGAGAAGAACAGCTCCACGACTCTCTCGGAGTCGCTGCATGCCAAGCTCAAGGGGCTAGGCATCGACGGTATGCTGGTGGCTCGCGCCACCCACCAACTGGCCGGCATTTCGACCCTGAGCGGTGAGTATGTCGACTACATCGAGCGGTTGCTGGAAGACGGCGACAAGCACAAATTGTCGACCTTGCTGACATGCGCCCGGGAATCGGGGGTCCGCTTGATGCGGCTCATCGACGACATGGGGTTGGGGTTCGAACAGCTCATCGGGGCGGTCGAAATGGCGCCCGATTTGCGCAGCGACGAAGATGAAGAGGACACCGAAGAGAACGCCGACCGGGAACCCTTGACCGAGCCCACCAGCGAGCTGCGGCAGGCCCTCGAGTCCAAGCTGGATGAAACGGGCGTGAATCATCGCATCAGCCATCCACTGGCCCGCAGCCTGGCCGACATGTATGCCGAGTGCATCCAGTTCAACCGCGAGCTGGATCGGTTGTTGGCGGTAGCTGCCGATGACTACGACGAGCTCCTGGCGGTGCTGCTCGATTTGCAGTTCGGGTTCGACGAGCAGATGCGACAGGCCCTGTCGGATGTCATCGGTTCGGACGAGAGTCTCGGGTGCACGGTGGGGCTCCTGTCCTGGGGGGCTCTGTACCTGAAGGAGCTGGAACTGCCGGGGCTGCGCTTCAAGGCACCGGCCACCATGGGCTCGTAGAGCTTTCCAAGCGGTGGCAAGCACGGGCTACCTCTCGAGGCTGGTAGCGGATGTCAAGCGTCTCCCAGTCTCGTGGGGTATCTTGTTCTTTTGTACGGCCATCTGGTTGTACCTGAATTTTGGAGCCCACAACCCGTTCAACAACCCGGTCTGGCGCTTCATGGTCCCGAACATTACCGCCATTGGGCACGGTGCGTGGTGGGGCCTGCTGACGTGTGTCTTCGTGCACGTGTACTGGTGGCACATTCTGCTCAACATGTCGTCGGTACCGATACTGGGTGATTTTCTGGAGCCGCATCTGGGCCAGGCCAGATACGTGGGGTTCATCGTCGTGGCGGGCGTGGTGGGGGCGGCGATGGAACTGACCCTGAGCGGGACGACGGGTCAGGGCTTTTCTGGCGTGCTGTATGGGATGTACGGATATTGCCTGGCCCGACGCAAGGACGTCCCTGATTTCGAAGACATCACGACGCCCCTGGTCAACTGGGGCATGCTGGGTTTCATGGGGTTGTGCATGGTGACGACGGCGGTGGGCTGGTGGCATATTGCCAACGGGGCCCACCTGGGCGGTTTCCTGCTGGGATTCTTCTGGGGCATGGTGCCCTCCGCCCGAGCCCATACCCTGGGGGTGGCGGGTCTCTTCTGCATGGCACTGGTGGTGGTGTACGCGTACACGTATGTCCCCCTGGAGGCGGTGCAGCGAGCCTCGGCTGGAAGTCTGCAGGCCCAACTGGCTCTGGGGGAGAGCCTGGTGCAAACGGAGGACAACCGGGCGGAAGGCATCAAGTGGCTGGAGATGGCCGCAGGGCAAGGCAGCTTCGACGCCATTCAAATGCTGGCGTGGTACCTGGCGACAGACACCAACCCCGCCATCCGCAACGGGCCGGAGGCCGTCAAGTGGGCCAAGGCCGCCTACCAGATGAAGCCCACGCCAGGCATTCTCGATACGGTAGCGGCCGCCTACGCTGAGGCGGGCCAGTGGGACCAGGCCGTATCGACCGAGACCCAGGCCATTGCCGACGCCGGCGGCCACAAGCCCGACTGGCAGCACCGCCTGGACCTCTACAAGCAACATCAGCCGTACCGTGAGTGATCTGCCCAATCCACGGGGTTAAAACTCGGCATCGGTCGGGCATATCAGAGGTGTAGGAGGCACCTGCCAATGTTCGGCCGGCACCATGTGTGGGTTTTTGCCTTGCTTTTCGTATCGGGTTGCCAGCAACCCCACTCGACCGTCCCCACCGTCGGCACCTCGGAGCAGGTCGCTGTCGTGGTCCAGCGGCAGGACTTCCAGGTGTGGAAGGAGGCGGGCGGCGTGGTGGTCGCACCCGCCGATCGAATCGGGACGGTCCAGTCGACCTGGTCGGGCACCATCACCCGGGTACTCGTCAGCCTGGGGCAGAATGTTCGCCAGGGCGACGTCGTGATGGCGTTGTCGAATCCGCAGGCGGACGCCGCCTATCAACAGGCCGGCGTCAACCTGGACGAGGCCCGGGCCGCGCTCAAGTCAGCCCAGGCCAGCGCCGAGAGTGGCCTGGCCGGCCCCCGGCTGCGACTGGATCAGGCTCGCACGCAGGAGAAGCAAGCCCGTCTTGCCGTCCAGGCCGATCAGCGGCCGGCGACCCGATCGGTGGCCATGGCGACGCCTGCTGAGCCGGCCACGCCGTCGGATGAAGGGTTCGACAATCCGAATGTGCAGGTGTTAGGAGAGCACACCACGCCTCCGCAAGTCCGGGTGCAGCGCGGTATCGCCCACCCGGAGCGCCTGGCCTCGGATCAACTGGCTTTGCAGAGCGCCACCGAGGCCCGACAGCAGGCCGAGTTGGGGGTCACGCAGGGGGAGCGCCAGGTTCAGCAGAGCCTGGCCCCTCAGCGAGCCGCCGTGGAGGAGGCCCAGGCCGCGCTCAAGACTGCGGACCACGCCCGCCGTCTAGCCGAAGTGCGGGCCCCGATTGCAGGCGAGGTTGTCCAGTTGAGTGCCATGCCCAACCAGCAGGCGTCTCCCGGCGCGGCCCTGGCCACCATCGTCGACCTCAGCGCGCTCCGCCTGCAGAGTGACCTGGCGCCTGCTGACGCCAGCACCTTGAAGCCCGGGACGCCGGTCCGCGTTTCGATCAAGGCCCTGCCGGGGCAGACGTTCGCCGGTCGGGTGGACCACCTGCTGGCCTCGCCCCAGAGCCGTCCGATGTGGGAAGCCGACGTCCGCTTTGACAATCCCCAGGGCGAGATCAAACCCGGTCTGCAGGGCGGCTTCCGCTGGCTGGTCGCCGACCTGCCCAACGCGCTGGTCATTCCCATTGGGGCCCTCCGCCCTGGCAACACCGTGGTGGTGAACCGACACGGCTGGCAGACGGTCACCGTGACGCCGGGCATGTCCAACGGGACCGGCGTTGAAATTCGATCCGGTCTGGGCGAGGGCGAACAGGTTCAGATGCCTTAGTTAATTAATGCGCCTTGACCTGATGCAGCCGGTTGGCGTCAACGACCAGGTCGACAGAGCACTGGAAGAAGGTCCGTGCGGCGTCCGGGGCGGCCCCGTTGTAGGCAGTCAAGAGCCCGGAAGGGTGGGGATTGGCCAGGTCTCTGAGGACCTGCCGAGCCATCGTCAAGGCCATGGCAATCCGCTGATGGTCAGCGGACAGTTTCTCGTACTTCCCATCGCCCGCCAGATCGTGCTTGGCGCGGCTCACGACATCTCCGATGTACGCCTTGCCGGCTGAAGTATTGTAGGCATCGTCCACGTGGCTCATGAACGACAAAGTCCGCTCTCCCGACATCGACACATCCTCCGGTCCCGATTTGAGTCCTGTACGATTCTGGCCGCCCGTCGAGACCCCCTGCAGACGTCAACCTTCTGTTCACGTCGGCACCCGGCTCGGTCGTGATGACCGCATCGGCAGGAGGGGTATCCATGTCCGGGAGGGTTGGCGGCGCCTGCGGAAGAGGCCGATGGCAGCCGTGGCCTTCCAGATTAGCCTGTCCGACAAATGAAAAGGCGCTCCTGATGCCCGTCCAGAAAGCGCTTGCCGGTCGTAAAGGCACGAAAATCCCGATCCTCTACGACCACCGGGCCTCGCCTGGCCAAAACCCGCCGTATCGTCTCATCCGATATGCGTGCGTTGGAGCGGGGGTCTCCTCGGGTGCCCATATTGTTGTAAGATACCACGATGAGCCTGGTCTGCAGGCTCTCCACCAGCTCCGAAAACGCCGCTTCAGCCTCGATGGTGCAGTAGCGGGATTTGAGCTCTCGCCGATCCATCTTGCGGGCCACCCCGAAGAGTGGGGGTTTTTCCCAGCGAGCCAGGTTCTCCAGCACGTGGTATGTATCGGAATATTGGCGGGAGTTGTAAGGGGGATCGATATAGGCGACCTCCGCTTCAACTGCCGCCCCCAGCCGGTTGCCATCCTGGCAGAACACCTGGTTTCCGACGTTCGCAGCCGGGTCGATATCGGGCACTCGCAGCTCGAGCCCGGTCCGGCTCTCCTCCGACCGTCGCCGCCAGGCATCGTAGTGCCCGCACGTGTTGGCCACCCGATCGGCCGCATACAGCAGCGCCGCCAGCAGCACGCAGCGTTCGGCCGGGGTGGCCGGCAGCGTCTCGATAGCTTCCCGTACCGCCCCGATGCGCCGGGCCACGTCCCGGGACCAGTAGCGATCGCCGAACGCCTCCGACACATAGTTCTCATCGTCGGCTCGCCGGTGGTTCAGTTCCTCAATCCAGCGCTCGACGTCGGAGCGCCGCCACGACTTCGTCCCCAGCCAGGCCTCCAGACAGACGTAGTTGCTGTACAGCAGGTCATTGGCCAGCACGTGGGTGTCCGGCCGGTTGAAGGCCCACGCCACCGACCCGGTGCCGGCAAAGACATCGAGTATCGAACGAGGCCAGTGGCCCAGGTGATGCACCGTGCGTTCCACGATCCAGGGGGCGATGGACGCCTTGTTGCCCAGGTAGCGCCGAGAGGCAATGGACAGGGCCATGCCGAGCTAGTTCTTGAAAAAAACTCTAACCCTGCTGGGGCTCCCTCTGCTTGAAGCCGCGGTTGATGGTGGCGATACGGCCGGCCTGGTGCAGTCGGATGAAGGCCGCGACCACGTCGGGGTCGAGTTGCGTGCCCGCCGCCTCCCGCAGTCGGCGCATGGCCTCGTCTTCCGGCAAGCCTTTTCGATAGGGACGATCGGACGTCATGGCGTCATAGGTGTCGGCCACCGAGATGATGCGGGAGCCGAGGGGAATCTCGTCGCCCTTCAACCCCAGGATGTAGCCATGGCCGTCGTATCGCTCGTGGTGGTAGGCCGCCAGCTCGAAGGGGATGTGCCGGCCCAGCGAGATGTATTTGCCCAGGTACCAGTAGTTGCGCTCCGTGTGCGAGCGCATCTTGACCAGCTCTTCCGCATCGAGGCCGCCGGGTTTGCGCAGTACGGCATCGGGCACGTCGATCTTGCCGATGTCGTGAATGCGACCGGCTTTGCGCACCTGTTCGACCTCGCCATCCGACAAGCCCATCTCGACCGCAATGGCCTCACTGAAGACAGACACTCGTTCGGAGTGGCCGAAGGTGTATTGGTCCCGTTCCTCCAGCACCCCGACCATGACTTCAATGACGACTTCGGTGTCACGCAGGACGTCCCGTCGGGCCTTGACCGACTGCTGGACCACCACCACCGGGATGCCGAGGAGGAGAAACACGGGGGAGTGCTTCTGGAACAGGATGGCGAACACGACGCCCAGCGGGGCCAGCATGGCCAGGTGGAGCAGGATGTTGGCGTAGCTCGTGCGCCACAAGGAGAGGATGCCGGACATCTCTCGCTCCCGTTTGATGAGCGAGTGGAGCGTGTCGGTCAGCGTGGCCAGCACCAGGAACACGCCGACTGCGGCCAGCAGGGCGAGGACGTTGTGTTGCCCTTCCAGCAACCCCTCACCCTGGGTGAGCATCTGGTAGGTGTGCACCACGAACGGCACGTAGATGACGTTGACGAAGGGGTAGGCAAAGTTGCTGAGCACGGCGTCCGAGTTGATACGCCGCCCGCGCCGCAGGGCATTGCCCAGCCGGAGCACCTCGTACCAGAGGCTGGCGCTGAAGATGATCCAGGCGACCGAGCCCATCGAATAGCCCATGAAGACAGACGCGTAAAACGCCACGTCCCAGAAGAAGTACATGCGCTGCAGATCGCCCAGCGAAATGTCGACGTGGACGTAGTGGAGCGCCCAGGTGATGACGGCCAGAATGACAAGGGGCGTCCAGTCGGTTGGACGCCCCAGGCCGTGGGCGGTGAGGACCACCAGGAGGATTGCCCCCAGCAGAACCTCACCTATCTTGACGCTTTTTTCCAGCCGGGTCAAAACCACCGCGGACAGTTCAGCAGATCAGGTCGAGGTATCCTCCGGCGGGCGGAGTCAGAGACGGGTAGCCGCTCCCCCCTGGGCCTTTGCCGGTGTAGTCGCCGTCGTCAGGATTGTAGGGGGCCCGGGGACGGGTGGGGTAGCCGCTGCCGCCCGGACCCTTCGGATCGAAGGTGGGTTCGCCGGCCTCGTCGGGACAAGGCGCCTGAGCCCGAGCGGGCGCCGCGTGTCTGGTGCGATGGCTGGCCGACAATGAACTGGCGTGCATATATCTACCTTCTCCCGTTTACCTGGCTTGTCTTCTTTTGATGACGTTGTGGAACGCATCGACCACCTGGGGGTCGAACTGCTGGCCGGCGCCCCCCTGCAGCTCGGCCAGCGCCCCTTCGACGGTCATGGGTTCTCGATAGATCCTATCGGTCGTCATGCTGTCGAAGGCCTCGGCGACAGCCAGGATGCGAGCGCCCTGTAGGATCTCGTCCCCTTGCAGTCCCCTCGGATACCCCTGCCCGTTGAACCACTCGTGGTGTTGATGGACCAGCTCGCCGACGTTGCCGCTGGCCTGGAAGATGCTGAGGGTTCCCGCCACTCGCCCGCCCACCTCGGGGCTGCGGCGGATGGCTTCGAACTCTTCTTCGTCCAGGGCGTCCATCTTTACCAGGATGCGGTCTGCCACGCTGATCTTGCCCAGGTCGTGGAGCTTGCCCGCCGAGCGGATGGCCTCCACTTCCTCTTCCCGCATCCGCAGCTCCCGGGCGGTTTCCTCGGCGTACCGGGCGACCCGATCGGAGTGCTGCAGGGTGCTGGGATTGCGGCGCTCCACCGCATTGGCCAGCCCTTCGATGGTCTCTCGTGCCTCCTGGAGCAACTGGCTGTAGTCCTTGAGGGTCACGAACATCACGATGAGCGGGATGACCAGGAGGTAGAAGGCGACGGCCTCGACTTCCCGGGTCACGGCCAGGAGGAGCCCCAGGGGCATCATCGAGAGAACCTGCCACCCCATTCGCCGCAGCGGCAGCATCTGGGGATAGAACGGGATGCCTCGGTCGAGGACCCGATACCAGGCCAACTCGATGCTGAGCAGTCCGTACACCAGAAACGAGGAGGCCAACAGCGCCAGGAAGTTCCACCCCCATGGACCCTCCAAGGCCAGGCTGGCATTGTCTCGCTGCAGGGCATCGAACATCAGCGTGCCCAGTCCGAAGGGGATGAGGGCGGCCACGGCTGAGAACAGCCGCGTCTGCCAGCTCCATTCGGGCTGGCGGAAGCCTCGCATCGCCTTGACCAACGCCGCCACCACGAGAACCCCTACGGTAATCCCGGGGCGACAGAGCAGCATCAGGGCGAAATAGAGGCTGTCCGACACGTCGACGGAGCCGGAGACGCCAGGCAGGTAGACTGTCCAGAGTTCCGCGGCGGCCGCCAACACGGCAAAGGTCAGGAGGTCCATCCAGGCCAGCGTCGGGGAGGACGAAGGGTGCCGCCATGTCAGTCCCGGGTCCACCGTCAAGGCCAGGACGACCACGACGATTGCCCCCAGGGTCAACAGGCCGGCATAGATTCTGACTGCCCGTCCCGAGCCCGGCATTGATAGGCCTCTTTCCAGAGCGTATTATAAACGGCCGGGAGGCGATGTAAATCAAAACCCGGCCATTTAACAAGTCGGCAACAATCGTCGACATCTGTTAACCTGCCTCTGCCGGGGGCGCCCGACGACAGGAATGGCGGGGTGGATAGCCAACCTGCCAGCCATGCGAAAGGCCTGGATGGCGTTGGTCGGGATCGCCATGGCGTTGGGAGTGGGCTGGGGGCAGAGCCCGGCCAACCTGTTGACCGACGGAGACTTTTCTCAGGGCCAGCAGGGCGAGGTGGGGGTGGGAAGCACCGCCCTGCCAGGGTGGACCGTGCTGGCCGGAAAGGTCCATGCCGGGGGAGACCACATTCAGTTCCTGGCGCCGGGTACGGTGTTGAAGCAGTCGTTTGCGACCGTGCGGGGGCAGAGGTATCGACTGCATTTCCAACTCAGCGGCTTTCCGAGAGGCATTACGACCAAGACGATGCTCCTCTCGGTCGGAGACCAGACCCGCAGCTACCGCTTTGAGATTCCCGCCGACCACTGGCCAGTGCCCATGAGCGACCAGACCATTGTCTTCAAGGCCGACAGTACCCAGACGGATCTGTTTTTTACCGGCACGGTAGCCGACGATCACGGCTGCATGCTCTTTGATGTGTCGGTGATTCCATGGACCGCGGAGGCCGAGCGACGCGCGGCCATCGACACCGCGTACGTGAACCTGCAAAGCGCCGTGCAGCGACGATACTCAGCGTATCTTGAGCGGTTGGTCGGGGCCCAGTTCACGTTCACGCGGGCGGACGGGTCGACGCAGTCACGCTCCGATTATCTGAAGTCCCT
>DASYBA010000644.1:0-11011 GCA_036501005.1 Candidatus Xenobia bacterium
CGAGGCACGGGTTTTCCCTTTTCCTGGAGGTGTTCTGCGCCAGAAATCCAATAAAAGCGGCCTTAGGCGGAGGGAGAGAAAGTTGCAACGGACGATACAAGAAGAGCGGGCCGCCTTGGTGGCGTGCGTCGCTCAACTGCGGAGCTTCAAAGGCACGCTGGTGGCCATGGGCGGAGGCCCCGACCCCGAGGGGCAGGTGCTGCCCGAGTTCATTCGCCTGGCCGGCGGGCCGTTTGCCCGCCTCGTCACCGTGCCGGTGGCAAGCTATGTGCGAGAGATGTCCAAGATCTATTTTGACATCTTGCACGAGTATGGCATCCAGGAAGTCTGGCACGTCGATCCGGAGGGCGAGCAGTGCAACTGGCCCATCATCCGTCCCTCGCTCCTGGCCGCCAGTGGCATCGTCATCACGGGCGGCGATCAGAAGCGCCTGGCCGTGCAACTGGTCGGCACCCTGGTGGTAGAGGTCGTGCTGGAGGCGCTGCGCACCGGCATCCCGGTCTATTGTACCAGTGCCAGCACGGTGGGCCTCAGTGATCACATGATCGGTGGCCTGGCTGAAGACGACTCGGTGATGATGATGCCAGGCCTCGGCATCCTGCCGGGCATCACCATCGAGACGCACGTGACCCAGCGGGATCGACACGGACGCCTGACTGAACTGGCCGCCCGACACGTGAATCCGGTGCTGCTGGGCCTGGACGAGAACACCGCCCTCTTCTTCATCCCGGGGACCAGCAAAGCCGTGGTGCGGGGGCCTGGACAGGTGGTGGTGCTCTGCTGCAGGACGCCCGAGCGATCCCACGTCCTGCACGCGGGAGACGTATTGGATATCGCCGACCTCTTGTTCGAAATCGAGCCGCTATGGGGGGCGTCGACCCCCTGGCCCTTTCGTGGATTGAGCGCGGCTTGTTAGGTTGATCAGCCCGACCATCCCCACCCCGGTGAGGATGAGAAACACCCACTGCGCCTCTGTCAGACCCAGCCACAGGCGGGGTTCGACCCGAATGAATTCCACCAGGAACCGTTCGATACCCGACAAGACGAGGTAGAGGCTGAAGAGCCACCCATCCGGTCGGGGCCTGGTTCGAAGCCGCCATAGTATCGCAAACAAGATGATGGCCGCGATGCATTCGTAGATGGGCGTGGGATGCACCGGTATGGTGTCGGGCACCACGCCGTTCACCCCGTAGCGGCTGACGATGTCGGGAAAGTCCTTGAAGGCGACCGACGGCGGCACGGTGCCTTTGGAATACACATAGCCCCACGGCAGCGAGGTGGGCATGCCGTAGTCGCCATCGCCCGATAGATGACAGCCGATACGGGCGATGCCGTAAGCCAGCATGAGACCGGGAGCCGTCGCATCGGCCAGCCGAAGGAAGGGCAGGCGACGCTGGCGGATGTAGAGGGCGATGGCGGCGGTTGCGAGGAGCAAGCCCCCGTGCCACGTCAGTCCGCCGCCGAGCAGAAAGGCCTTGGGGGCGTGCGTGAAGTCGTGCCAGTCTTCCAGCACGGCGGCGAGCTTCGAGCCGGTGACGCCGAAGACGACGGCCAGGAACGTCATGTCCGGGCCAATCTCCGCGGCCAGCCCCTTGCGCCGCAGCTCCTTGCCCAGCAGCCACGCGGCCACGACGAACGACGCCACCAGCATGGTGCCGTAGCTGTAGAGGGCGAAGGGGCCAATGCTGATCAGCTTGGGGTACAACGGCCCCCTACTTCAGGATCTAGCTGCCCTGGCCTCCCAGTTCTCGGTAGAGCGACAGCACGTAGGAGACATAGCTCTGCGTCTCCTGGTAGGGCGGGATGCCGCCAAACTGCTGGACGGCCCCGGGCCCCGCATTGTACGAGGCCAGCACCAGGCTCAGGCAGTTGCTGCTGTTGCCCCACATGCTGAGCAGCTCGTTGAGAAATTTGACGCAGCCCTGGATGTTCTGCACCGGGTCGAAGGCATTGCGCACCCCCAGGCGGGCTGCGGTGCCGGGCATGAGCTGCCCCAGGCCCTGGGCGCCACAGCGGGACACGGCGTTCACCTGGAACGCCGACTCGGCCGCCATCAAGCTCAGCGTGAAGCGAGGATCAACATGGTAGCCCTGGCAGGTGGTGAAGATGGTTTCGGTCAAGCCGCGGGCCTGATCTTCCGGCAACGCGGGATTGAAGCTCCGTATCCACGCCACGGCGATGTTTCGCTGCTGCTGTGGATCGTGCTGCGGCCAGGCGGCAAACTGGAAGTGATGACGGCTGCCCAGACCGCCCATGGCGGCCCGCGTCAACCGTTCCTGTTCCTCTTGCCAGGAGACGACGTCGGCGGTCGGGACGTAGGCGACCAGCTCCATGTCGGGCGGTACCTTCATGCCGGAGGGCAGGATGCGCGCCACCACGTACACAGAAGTGCCCCTCGCCACCGTGAACGGCATGCGTCCCAGCTTCAAGGGCAGGGCGTCCTGGCCGACCTGGAGGATGAACGAGCGATCGCCGTTGACCTCCATGGTGCCATTCACCATGCCGCGAAATTCAAAAGCGGTATTGACGAAGCTCTCGGCACTATGTCGAATGTTGAATAGAGGTACGTCAGTGCGAGCCCGAACGGCCCGCCCGACATACTGATAGTGACTCAACTGGACGCTGGGACCTGCCCAGCCAGCAGTGGTCACGATGCCTGATATCATCAGGGCCCAAGCAAGCGTTTGCAGTCGCCGCAAGACAGCCGACCCCCGGAAAACAGATATATTCCTGGTTGTCTTCGACAGGTGGCCTTTGGATCCTGGTGCACGCCGTTGTTGATTTTTTCTCAAGCCCGTGCTAGAATGAACCGGTGAAATCCAGATCCTCTGCTGTCTCGACGCGACCCCGGCCCCGTATTCGATCCGTGTCGAACGATGCCGGCGCCGACCTGCCGCCCATCCCCTGGCACGAGATGGGCGGCCTGGGGGCGACCGGAGTGGCGTTCTTCCTCGCCTGGTCCTATCTCTATCCGTTGCAGAGTGGCGCGTGGGGTGAGGCCGCAGGCTTGTGGCTTTGGCGCGGCACGGGCGAGGGGGGCCTCGTGCTGTGCCTGGCGATGGGCATGCTGGGCGTGCTGTGGGGCTTTCCCCAGGTGGTCGAGGGCAAGTCCTGGCGACGCTGGCTGCTGGTGGCCTTGTGGCAGTGGTTCGTGTTGGAGGCGTTTTGCGGGCTGGTTTCCGACACGGGGGGAGCGACGGGTCGGCTGCTGGCCGGCAGCGCCGTGGCCGTGGTGGGGCCGGTGGGCGCCGGGCTCTTCTATGGGGCTGTCTCCCTCTTCATCCTGATGGCCGCCACTCGCTGGTCAGCCAGTCGCTGGTGGCAGGACGTGGTGGAAGCCCTGCAAGACAGTGCCATGCAGTTCCGTCATCGCCTGCCGAAGCGAGAACAACCCCCGGAAGAACCGGAGGTCGAAGAGCCTGAGGTGGAGGCGCGGGCCCAGGAGGAGGACGAGGTCCCCTGGGACGACGTGGAGGCACACCAGCCCGCCCCGGTGGGGGTGGCTTCCAAGCCGGTGGTCGAGAAGCCCGAGCCCGAGCCCGCCCCGCCGCCTCCCCCTACCAAGGCGCCGGTCGCCTCTCCCGCCCCAGCCTCCACCGTGGCGGACTCCGCCTGGGACCTGGCGCGGCGGCGGGACACGGACTATCGCATTCCGCCCCTGGAGCTCCTCCAGCGCTCCGAACCGCAGACGCAGCAGCCGCAGCGAGACCACTCCCGCATGTTGATGGAGACCTTACAGAGCTTCGGCGTCACGGCCGCCGTGACCAACGCGGTGCGGGGGCCGACGGTGACGCGCTACGAGCTGAGCCCAGCCCGCGGGGTCAAGGTCAGCTCCATCACCGCCCTGTCCAACGACCTCGCGCTGGCCTTGGCGGCGCAGGCCATTCGTCTCGAGGCGCCCATTCCCGGGAAGTCTGCCATCGGCATCGAGGTGCCCAACGACCGGGCCGAAGTGGTGGGCCTGCGCGAGCTTCTGGAGGTGCCGGAGTACAAGAAGGCAGGCGGTCTGCCGATCGCCTTGGGACGGGACATCTCGGGTCGGGCCGTCGTCACCGATCTGCTCAGGGCGCCGCACCTGCTCATCGCCGGCTCGACGGGTTCCGGCAAGTCCGTGTGTCTCAATACCATCATCGCCAGCGTGCTGTATCGCGCCACACCTCTCGAGGTGCAGATGGTGATGGTCGACATCAAGCGGGTGGAATTGTCCATTTTCGAAGGCATTCCGCACCTGGCGGCGACCGGTCCGGATCCGAAACAGCGCATCGTCACCGATGCCAAGACAGGCACGCTGGCCCTCAAGAACATCACCGACATCATGATGCAACGCTACGATCTGTTCACTGCGGCCCGCGTTCGCAACATCGGAGAATACAATCGCAAGGCCGAGGCGCCCATGCCCTTCCTGGTCGTCATCATCGACGAGCTGGCCGAGTTGATGCAGGTATCGGCCCGCGCGGTGGAAGGCTACATCCAACGCATCGCGCAGATGGGACGGGCGGCCGGATTGCATCTCATCCTGGCGACCCAGCGGCCCTCCGTCGACGTCATCACCGGCACCATCAAGGCCAACTTCCCGGCCCGCATTGCATTTGCCGTGAAGTCGCAGGTCGACAGCCGCACCATTCTCGACCGTGCCGGCGCCGAGAAGCTGCTGGGGCGAGGCGACATGTTGTTCTCTCCGACCGGGTCCGATACGTTCCGGGTGCAGGGTGCCTATGTCGACATCAGCGAGATGGAGCGGGTCATCGACTTCTGGAAGGGGCAGTCTGAACCGGAGAACCTGACGGGCATCACGGTCGACACGGCCGTCGAAGAAGTGTCGGCCGCGCGGCCGGCGGATGAGGAGGACGACGCGGACGAAGACCTCATCCAGGAGGCACTCAAAGTCATTCGGCTCACCAAGCTGGCCTCCGCGTCCAACCTGCAGCGCAAGCTGAAGCTGGGCTATCCGAAGGCTGGGCGCCTGATGGATGTCCTGGAACGGCGGGGCTTCGTCGGCCCGGCCGATGGCGCCAAGCCCCGCAAGATCCTGTTCATGCAGGACGAATGAAAAACGGCCAGCCCCGAGGGCTGGCCGTTTTGCTGCAGGATCCGGACTTACTTGTCTTCCTTCCGGTCGTGCTTGATTTCCTTGCTCTGGTGGTGGAGCCCCTGGTTGAGGGCCTTGTGGTCGGCCTTGGTCAGGTGGCCGTGGTCGTCCTTCCGCATGGTGTGCTCTTCCGACTTAAGACCGTGATCCTGATGGTTCAGGGTGTGCCGCTGCTTCCGGGTGAGCAGTCCGCTCTTCTCATTCCGGTTCTCGCGCTTGTTTTGACGGGCAAAGCGCTTGTTGACCTGGTTCACCCGAGGATGGTGGGGAATGTGGGTCGGGTTGCCCGCCGGATTGGCCAGGACGGGCACGGCCAGGCTCAGGAGAAGAGTTCCCGTCAGGACAAGCTTTGCAATCTGCATGTGCAGCCTCCTTGGATTTTGGATGAGCATAAGACGTCCAACCTCGCCCGCAAGTTCCGCGTGGCAAGAAAAATTCTGAACAGGGGCAGTGGGAGGTGGTGGGAAGAACCGAGGGCAGGAGGATGTCTTCCAATGATCGAGATGTACGGCACAAGCTGGTGCGGAGATTGCCACCGAGCTCGTCGGGTGCTGGATGGCATGGGCGAGAAGTACAAGTGGTATGACGTCGATGACGATACGGCCGCCCGGCAACACCTGGTGGCGGTGGTCGGGAAGGTGAAGGTGCCTCTTATCGAGTTTCCGGACGGAACCCACCTGGTGGAGCCATCGAACGCCGCCCTCACGACCAAGGTCACCGCCTTGCGCTCGTCGGTCCAGGACTGAAGGGGCTATCGGATGAGGATGCGCCACCAGTTGGTGATATTGCGGCGTTATCACCAACTGGTGGTGTTATCGAACGGGTAGCTTACGGCTTCGGTGGCGCCATGGCGGCCATGACGCCGTGCACGTTGAAGTCTTCCTGGGTGATGACCCGGCCGGCCCAGGTCTTGGCGATCATGGTCAGGTGTGAGTCGCCCGGCACAAAAGGAAGCTGGAAGGCCTGTGCCGCCATCTGCAGCTTACTGGTGTTGGGCCCGGTGGCCCCACCGAAATCGCTCGGTTTGATCGCGGTATCGGGCAGGGACGGAAGGTTCTGCGCGGCCTGGCCGGCCTGCGAGAATTGAGCCTGCCAGCGGACGGGGCTCTTGCAGTTGGCGGGGGTCAAGTCGGCAATATTGATGGTCGCGGGCCCGGCGACCATGATGTCGCCCCCTGGCTGTGCAACCGAACGGGTCTGCTCGACCTTGCCGGGACCGGGCCACTGGGACGTGACGTATAGCGGACTGGAAACGGTGGTGTTCATGGACGGGTTCTCTCTCCTTGTTGTTTATCTTGGCGGCGTCAAGATAGCATCTGGAGTGGCCGAGTGTATTAACTTTTTGTAAATGTTCGCGCAGCGCCGACGGTGCACGTCAGGCGGGAGGCGCTTTCTTCGACCTCGATACGCTTGCCCAGGAATTGTTCCACCACGTAGAGGTTCGCCCAGGTGTGCTCGCTCAGCACCTCACTGTGCAGCTCGCCGCCGCACCATGCCAGGAGGGGCACCAACTGGTCGGTGAGATGCTCGTCTACGGCACACCCCGTATCGAGACGGGCTTTCAGTTGACGGGCGGCCCGCTTGCCGACTTCCTCCGCCGGACGCCGGGGTTCTCCCAGGCAATCAGCGCCGATCCGACAGCCGGTATCGGTTTCGGCCCACAATACGACCGCGGAGCCTGGCGATGGGCTGTCGTGATAATCGACTCGAACATCCACTTTGCGCAACAGGTCCCGCACGGCCTTCGCTTGCCGCTCCGCCACCTCTCGCTCCTGTAGGGCCCGCCCGGCCATCGAGCGTCCGTGTAAGGCCGTCACCTCGCCCCGTCGCGCCAGCGACAAGGGCTTCGTGTATCCGCTGGGGTGCATCCGAATCCGCACCTGGCCGCCGCCCGGCGGGTAGAACCCACGGCAGGTGACGGACACCTCGATGTCCGCCAGGCGACGGAAGCAGGGGAGAAGTACCTCGGTGATCGAGTCCCAGGGTGGGCCTCCCCGCACATCCGTGCCTCCCTCGAGGTGCAGTTCGACCGGGTGGGGTGCGACCAGGCAGGGGAAAAGCACCGCCTGCAACAGGAGGGGTATCGATCCCGCCGTGCCGATACGAGCCTCCACCCGGCTGGCAGTGATCGGCCCGGGTTCGAACGTCAGCGCCATGGCTCCCAGCTCGGCACCTGCTACGTAGGCGTTGCAGAGACGGGCGACGGCCTGCACCCCGGCCAGGTGTTGCGCTTTCAACCCCGGGGGTTTGCGGCCGGCCCGAATCCGTTCGATACGAAACGGCTGCCCAGTGGCGGCCGCCAGCGCCAGTGCGGTTCGGAGGATCTGGCCGCCCCCCTCTCGCACCGTGCCATCCAGGACGATCAGGCCCAGACCTCCTGGTTGTGCGGGTCCGCGATGCCGTGCAGCTTGTCGCCTTCGAAGACGCACAGGTACTCGGGCGGCAAGCACAGCACCGTCACCAGGCACGGCCGCCGCTGCCAGACCTGGTAGCCTCGCACCATGGAAGGCTGCAATCGGGCTTTCGCTTCGCGCACGGCCCCCAGATACCAGAGCGATGGGGTCGACTCCGTCGGGGCTTCCCGCTTCATGAAGACCCGGTCCTCGCCCAGGGCGTCCCCGGCCATGACCAGGTCATCTTCCCAGGTGACGTCCGGCCCCACGGCGCCCACCCGCCGACAGACCATGGCCTGCCATGCCGCAATCAACAGGGTCAGCGTGACGTCGGGCCGCATGCCCTGATAGGGATCGCCGTTGAAGTCCGGCTCCTCCACCCGATACGTCTCGCCATTCTGGCGCAGCACGACGTGGCTCCAACCGAACTGGACCCGGAAGCCGTCTTGCAATTCTTCGATATTGCGCAACCCTTCGACAAACTGTACCAGTTGGCCCTCGAAGACCGCGCTGCACTCCGCCAGGATGGTCCCGCAGGGGTGGCTGACGGTGTGTCGGGTGCGAGGGGCCCGCAGCAGCTCGTCGACCAGGGCCGGGGTCAACGGGCCGAGGTCTGCAATGGACGGCATTAGCGCGTGGGACGGAGGTTCTGGCGCAGCGTCCAGGCGGCCGCAGCGGCCACCACCAGAGAGAACGCCCCGCCGAAGAAAAACGGCTCCGGGTGCTCCGGATCCGTCCAGGGCACGACCGGGTCGACCAGCACTGTCGTGTCGCCGACCCGCATCACGCGAGCGCTCATGCCGTGCACTTCCTGGCCCTGCACCAGCGTGGCCGAACCCCGGTTGATGAGGAAGACGTGGTTGCCCTCCCTGTCCGCCACCGTCAGCAGCGGGTAGTTCGACAGGTACGGATTGACCGGCTTGGAGTTGACGATGCTCAACTCTCCCAAGGCAACTCGCGTGCCGGTGGGCTGGTCACCCAGGTCTCGAATAATCACGGTGTCGGGAGGGACAACCTGGAGCCACCCCCCGTACCCCAGCGCGGCCAGGCCCAGCAAGAGAAAGAACCCGCTGGCGAACGCCAGACCCAGGTGGAACGGGCCCACAGGAATGCGCCGGCGGCGAGGGGTGGTGCGAGCCGGGGGAACGTGCGAGTAGACCGCCGGGGCCTCCGCCACCGCCGCACCCCGAGCCTCCACCGGCGCGGCGCGCAGCGGAGCCGCCATCAACTCCGGCGGCGCCGTCACAATACTCGACCCTTTGTCTTCTTGCAGCTCGACGGTCACGACACCGCGCTCATCTGGACAGACCGGAGGCATGTCTGCACGGCCTCCAGGTTGGACGCCGGCAACGGGAGATACATGACCAGGCGGTCGTAGTAGGGCCCGTAACGCTCCACCAGCTTTGCCCCCAACTGCTCGAGGGGCGCTCGTACCGCAAAGGCGTCGACGACGTCGGCCGGAATGAGAGCGGCCATGTCGGCCCATTTCTGCTGCTTGGAGAGCCGGTGCAGCTCCTGGTGCAGCTCCAGGTGCCCCAGGATGGCGAGCACCTCGGAGTAGGCCGGCGTGGAGCCGTAGAAAGCGATCTGCTGGCGCACCAGCCCTTCCATCTGGGCCGCCTGCCCCTCATCTCCCGTGATGACGAAGGCGGGCCCGGCCACCGACAACTCGTTTCGAGACCGGCCTGACTTCTGCAGTCCGGCCTCGATGGCTGGCAACGTCACCTTGCGGATGTAGGCGATGTTCGTAAAGGCGTGCAGCATCAGCCCCTGCGCCACCTCTGCCCCGAGCGACGTCATCTTTTCTCCCACGGCCGAGAGATAGACCGGCACCTCCCAGTATGGCATGGGTGACGGCGAGAAAAATGGCGTCAACAAGCTGAGCTTGTAGTACGGCCCTTCGTATTGGAGCGGGGTGCGGTGCTGGAAGGCATGCCAGATGGCCCGCAGCGCCCCGATCATGTCTCGCATCTGCTCGACCGGTTTGTCCCACGGCATGGAGAAGCGGCGCACGATGTGCCCTTTCACCTGGCTGCCGAGACCGAGGATGAAGCGTCCGCCGCTGGCTTCGGCCAGGTCCCAGGCTTCCTGGGCCAGCGTCATCGGGCTGCGGGCCAGGGCGACCGCAATGCCGGTGCCCATCGACAGCGTCTGCGTGTGGGTCGCGATGGGCACCATGGGGAGGAACGGGTTATGCCCCGTCTCCGTCAGCCAGACCGCGTCGTAGCCCAGGAACTCTGCTTCCTGGGCGGCTTTGGCGGCCTTTTTGATGGGGGCATTGAATAGCGCATCGATCTTCACGTGGGTCAGCGTCCTTTGCTGGGGTCGTAGGGCACGCCATCGGCGGCCGGAGCTTTGGCCTTGCCGATGAGCCCGACCAGCGCGACGAGCGTCAACAGGTAGGGCAGGGCATGGAAGAACTCGCTGGGAATGGACGTCCGGCCTTGCAAGGCCAGCTCGAGCGCTTCGGAGAAGCCGAAGAACAGGGCGGCGCCCATGGCCCCCAGCGGGGTCCACTTGCCGAAGATCATCGCAGCCAGTGCGATATAGCCCCTGCCCGAGACCATTTCCTTCTGGAAACACGGATTGGCGCTCACCGACATGTAGGCCCCGCCGAGGGCGGCCAGCATGCCGCTCACCACCACGCACAGATAGCGGATGTGGTAGACGTTGACGCCCAGGGTGTCGGCGGCTCGAGGATGCTCCCCCACGGCTCGGATGCGGAGACCCAGCGGCGTGTAGTAGAGTACCAGGTGCACCAGGCCCACCAGCACCACCGCGACGGTGCAAAAGCCCTGCCACGGCAGGGTGGCGGTGTGCGGTGAGTATGACACGTCGCCGAACTTCACATACAGCAGGAAGTTGGTCAACCCGACGGCGAGCACGTTGAAAGCGAAGCCGGTGACGATCTGATCGGTCTTGTATCGAATAGCCATGACGGCCAGCACCCAACCGACCAGCGCTCCGGCCGCCAGGGCGAAAACGATGCCCAGCCCCAGGCTGCCGGCCGTGGCGCCGATCATGGCCGCGAAGGCGCCAAACAGCAGCAACCCCTCGAGGGCCAGGTTGACGACGCCCGCCCGTTCGGACACCACCCCGGCCAGCGCCGCCAGTATGAGGGGAATGGAGGACCGCAGGGTCCACTGGACCAGGAAGCTCATGGGGTTTCCCCTTCTTCATGGCGGAGGAACGGCAGCAGTTGTCGGATGACGTCCGGCGCCACCATGAACAAGATGATGAGGCCCTGGATGATGGTGGTCACGTCCTTGGGCACGTGCGCCACCATCTGCAGCTCCGTATTACCGGCACTGAGCGCGCCGAAGATGATGGCGGCCAGCACCACGCCTATCGGTTCGTTTTTGCCGATGAGGGCGACGGCGATGCCGTCAAAGCCTTTGCCCAGAAAGCTCACCGTCGACTGAATACGCCCCGCCACACCGTAGTCGATAGCCCCGGCTAGCGCCGCCAGGGCACCGCTGACGGCCATGGCAATCAACATGGTACGGGGCACGCTGATGCCGCCATATTC